>JAFSXO010000095.1 GCA_017444045.1 bacterium
CTCACTAAAAAACTTTCTGCCAAAGCAGTATCGCCCATACTAGCTTCCGCGCCATATCCAGCACCGGCTACAGCACTAGCTTCTGCATCAGCTTACACACCAGCTGCCGCGCCAGCCTGCAAACTAGCACCGCCACACTCCGCTCATTCAGCCAGCAGCTGATCGCCTAAACGCTGCTGCCAGCGGCGCAGCACTTCGTAATTAGTGCAGTCCACCTGAATTGGCGTCAGCGAGGCATAGTCGCTGTGCAGGGCTTCAAAATCGCTGCCGGGTGTCATATGCCCATCGGGCTGGTCCCCGCTCAGCCAATAATACTCGCGATCCCAGGGATCGCTGCGCTTCACCACATACTGATTGTAGATGGTAAGGCCCTGATTCGTGAACTTTACCCCTTTGAGCTGATCCAGGGGAAGGTCGGGCACATTAAGACTATAGAGCGTCTGCGCCGGGACATCCAGGCCTTCGGTTCCGCCCAGTATTTTATCCGCCAAACGCCGCGCCAGCACAGCAGCCGTTTCATAATGCACAGCATGGCGGCCCTCCAAGGAGACGGCCACCGCCTTGCGCCCATGTATAGAGCCTTCCATAGCCGCCGCCACCGTACCAGAATACATGACGTCAAAGCCCATGTTGGCCCCCTTGTTTATGCCGGACATAATAATATCCGGCGGATTGTCCTTCATTAGATGGAACAGAGCCAAAAATACGCAGTCGACAGGAGTGCCGTTGATGGAATACTCCTCTATCCCAGGGCGCTTCTCTCCATAAGGATACATACGAATGGGGTTCATAAAGGTACAGGCATGGCTTACCGCGCTGCGCTGGGTGTTCGGAGCTACGACCACCAGCTCATTGCCTTCGCGGAAGGCTTCAATAAGGGCGCGCAGTCCGGGAGCGCCTATTCCGTCATCGTTGGTCAGCAGAACGCGCATTCGTCTTTAGATCTCCTTAAGTATTGTCTTGTTGCCAGGCAAACTATAAGCGTACACCTTCAAAGCAAATTTCAAAAGTACATCTGTAAAGATAGCCTACCGCATGGCGTTTGGCGCAAGCTCTTTATCGTACAAGCGCTTAATCGTTGCTGTTTCCCGACTGATCCTGCCTGGAGCCCTGGCGCATTTCCTTCGGCCTGACCACAGCGTATATACCCCAGGTAATCAGCGAGAGCACTATGCCCACTCCAGCGACAAAAAGAGCCATCTCCTTGCCGCTGGGCAGTACCCCAATATAGTCGGTGATGAGGGGAATGCCCTTTAGGCTAAAGCGCACGCGGGGCAGAATAAAGCCTACTATACCGAGAAGGACAGCGCCGCTCAGTATGCGCATAGGAATATAGTGGATAGGCAGATAAAAATCGGGGTCGATATTGCCCGCAATCGCCAAATAGACAAAGAACAGAATTATTAACAGAGATGCCCACCAGGGGAAGGTAAAAGTAAACATCTGCAGACTTGCCATAGCCGTCTCCCAATCAACAAAAAATAGTACATACTAATTGCACGTATTGCCCGAGCAGCTGCCGGGCAGGCCGCAAAATAGTCTAGATATGTTCGCGCAATAGCAGGCTGTTCCTGGAAAATGCCGAATCTCGGGCTATGAGTTACGTCATTTGTAGATTATGCCGCGCTAAGGTTTCCTGTACCTCCACTGACGATATCCCCGAACGGTGCCCAAAATGCCAAGGAAAGCTGCCCCGCGACCTCAAGGTGTCCGCCTCTGACAGCGAAGCGAGCGCCGAGGCCTGGCTCTGCCCGTCATGCTTAGGCCGCCTCGCACCGGCGATGCTTACATCAGCCGGCGACTGCCCCATCTGCGGCCAGCCCGTCGACAGGGAGCTAGCCACCACCCTGGGCAAAAACGCCGAGAATATCATCCGCCAGCCCACGCTGCGCCTGATTGACGGTGATTCCGCCAGCGACGTAGCCGCCAGCCTACAGGCGCAGGGAATATCCTCAGAACAGGCCTGGCGCTGTATAGACAGGCTAATCGCCGAGCTGCCCTTCGAGCGCAAGGCTCTGGAAGACCAAGGGCACACGCCCAGCCTGGCTCCGGCCTGCGATGCCTGCGGCATAATAACCGATCTGGCCATGTACGATGCCGAATGGGCGCTCAGCCCCGATGAGCTGAAGCGCTACCGCGAGGGCTATGCCGGATTTGACGGCCAGTTCGCTGACAGCAAAACCTACACCCGCCACGCCCTGTACTGCCTGTGCAAAAAATGCTACAAGCGCGCGGGAAAAAGCGACTTCGCCGATGGCTACCCCTTCCGCTTCGGCTTTATCCTCAAGAGAATTAAAAAGCGCAAATAAGAAAACATGCTAAAACGCCACTGCTCCCTGCTTCTCGCTCTGCTGCTGATGCTGACAGTATGCCCCTCCCAGGCCAGTCCCCTGTTAAAGCGCACTCCGCTGGGAACAGCATCAGACGTTACTGCAGAAAAGATAGTTTATCAGTCTGGCAGCCTCAAGGTGTGCGGACGCCTTTATCTGCCCGCGTCGTTTCCGCGCCCCCTGCCGCTGGTTATTTTTAACCATGACGGCAACGATGGCATCAGCACCAGCCACCACAAATCCTGCCTGCGCCTGGCGGCCCAGGGCTACGCTGTGATAGCCCCGTCATACCGGGGCGAGGACGGTTCGCAGGGCACAGTAGAGGTAGCTAAAGGCGAGGTCGATGACGTGCTGAACCTGTGGCCCTGCCTGGCCGAGATCCCCGACATCGACTCCAAGCGCGTGGTGCTTATGGGCGCTTCTCACGGAGCGCTGATCAGCCTGCTGGCGGCGGGAAGACAGCAGAACATAAAAGGGCTGATCTTCGCTTACGGCGTTGCAGACATATTCAGCTGGTGGGATTATCTGAAGGCCAACAATATGATCGGCAATGATGCCCTCACCAAGCGCACTTACGGCAACGGCCCCCAGGATCGCCCGCAGTCCTTCAAGATACGCTGCGGCTTAAACGCTGTGCCCAACATCAGCGCCCCTACCCTCATTCTGCAGGGCGATCTGGACAAGATAACCCCGCCTACGCAGGCCGAGATACTCCACCAGTCGCTGATACGGCATGGCAAAGAGAGCCGCCTGTGCCGCTATCCGCACGCCCTGCACGGCTTTTTGGTGTATGCGCCCTATCTTACCCACGATGTGACGGCGGAGGAAAAGGCTGAGACCGAGCAGGCCTGGCAAGAGGTTTTTGCTTTCTTAAAGAAGGCGCTGCAAGACTGACCAGCTTCATCGGCGGGATCATGCGCTTAAGCGCATAATCCCACAAACTCTCAGCCTCACCATGCCAATCGACAGCGCTCACTGTTTGCAGGCAGCTTCAACTCCGCGCATGAGACGATCCATAATTACGCTGACTGGCTCTACGGCGTGAATAAGCGATATGCCCAAGCCAAAGGAAGCGAACCCCTGACTGAGATCGCCGAAGAGCATACCATTGCGCATGCCTTCGTACGCTTTTTGCGCTTTGAAGATATCGTCTTCGGAAGCGCCAGCCTTGCTCATAGCCAAAAGCTTGTCCGGCAGCTCACCGGGCAGAGAGCGATAATAAGCCGGAACAGTTCGATAAAACAGCAGATCGTCTGCATCTGCGTTGATGGCCATTTCTTTTATGTTAGGGGCAACAATCGATTCTTCGCTCAATAGGAAAGCCGTTCCCACGAATAAGCCCTCAGCCCCCAAAACTATAGCGGCCTGTGCTGTACGTTCATCGGCTATGCCTCCGCAGGCTAAAACGGGAACGCGGCCTTTAGCGGCATCGACAATCATTGGGATCACAGAAAAAGTACCGACTACCTTGTAGGGCACTGTGCCGCCTTCATCAAAACCGGTAGCTGCTATTATGTCAACTCCGGCTTCTATAGCGCGGTTGGTGTCTTCAGCTGTTGGCGTATGAGCCCTGTAAATGATTTTGATATCTCTTTCATGGCACGCTTTGACCCAATAGGGATCGAAGGTCATTGAAGCCCATACCGCCGCATGAATGCCTTCCTCATGCATCATATCGAGCATAGGTCTTGTAAATATATCCGAGGCTGGATCTGTCGGGCCGATGTTAATGCCAAATGGCCTGTCGGTAATGTTTTTTACAATCCTAACTTCACGACGCATGTTAGCGATGGTTTCTTCAACCGAGCGAACCGACTGTTTTTGTCCGGCATTAAAACCAAGCACACCCAAACCGCCGGCTTTGCTGACAGCGCCGACATACTTTCCATCAGTCAGCCAAAAGGTAGGCCCCTGAACTATGGGCTTTTCAATTCCGAGTATTTCACAGACCCTATTATGCATTTTTCTGCCTCCTGAAGCTTTTCCTCAATGCCTCTCAGCTATATTAAAAACACTGAACAGACATACTTTACTAATTAGCTCATCCTATGGCATATTCTCTTCTCGCCATAGGCCTTTGTTCTATTCATTGGCTTGAATAATGTCTTTCAGAGCTATATGCTCATTGCGAAAACGCACCGTGCTTCTTTCCGAGGCCATATGAATAGCATTCTGCGGACAATTGTGCAGACAAGCGTAGCACACCTCGCAGCGATCTAAGAAAACGACCTTATCCTTCACTATGATATTGTTAGCGGGACAAACCTTGGCACAGATTCCGCACCTAACACAGCTGTCGCTGACAGTGTAGCCCTTAGCGGTATCTTTTCTCAGGATAGGAATGGCCAGCTGTTTGACATACCTGTCCATCCGCTCTCTGGTAGCCGGCGTAATATCAACAGTCCGCTCTTTTCTGTCAGCAATATCACGGCAGACCTCTGCGATCTGTCCTTCAACATTCTTAGCGCCTAAAGTATCTATCTGGTTCTGCATTTCAAATACGGGCAAATAGTTATCAACCATTTGAACAGCGCTTATGTAATTTAGCTTTAGCCCCGCCTGCTCAGCGGCGAGCCTAGCGTGAGCGAAAGCTTCAGCATACCCCATGCCATAGGTATAGACGAAAAAGAAATAATCCGTTTTGATTTTCGCCCGGGACATAAACTCTCGAACCATCATAGGCATTTCTACAGCGTACACAGGGCAGACAATTCCTACCGCATCGTCTGCAATTTCGATACTATCCTGCTTCATAAGCTGC
>JAFSXO010000015.1 GCA_017444045.1 bacterium
GCCGACCTTCATCTTGAAGGAGCGGTAAATGTTGGAGGAGCCGTCAGGCTCGCCCGCATGAGTTCCCGGGGAGTTGAGGATCAGCTCGCTGACGGGGCGGCTGTTCTGGCTCTCGCCCTTCTCGATCTGCTGCAGGGTGTCGAGCAGGTCAAGACCGCCGGGGCAGAGGCGGATGCAGCGGCCGCAGCCGGTGCAAAGGGCTTTGCCGAACTTTTCGGGGTAGATGTAGAATTTGTGATTTAAGCGCTGCCGCCAGCGCGAAGCCTTGCTGGGGCGGGGATTGTGCCCAGAGGTGTGCAGGGTGAACAGCGGCATGGTGCAGGCATCCCAGTTCTTCTGGCGGATGCCGTGATCGCCGCGCATTTCGTCCTGCAGGTCGAAGCAGTGGCAGACGGGGCAGGAGAAGGCGCAGGTGCCGCAGGCCTGGCAGCCACGCGAGGTCTTGTCCCACAGAGCCGTATCGCCGAAGTTGCCCTTGAGCGCTTCGTGTACCTTTTCGGGGCTGAATCTGACGGGCACGGCCTTGTCGCAGCTCTGCCAGATATCCTCAAGCTTGTCGGCGGCCGCACCTAGCTGGGCGCCCAGCTTGACCAGCTCTTCGCCCTTTTCGCTGTTGGCGGTCAGGGCGAACCTATCGTCACTCAGGGGGGTGATTAGGACTTCGCCGATGCCCTTGCCAGACGGGCTGACGCCTACCGAGGTGCAGAAGCAGGCGTTATCTACGGGCTTTGTGCAGCTCAGGGTCACGAAAAAGACCTTCTTGCTGCGCTCCTCGAAGAACTTATCCTTGAAATCCCAGCCGAACAGGGCCTTCTGGATCTCTTTGGCGATGGCGTCGCAGGGGCGGGCGCCGAATATGACCACGTTGGGAAAATCCATGGGGGGATCTTCCATGATCCATTCGTGCCCCTCGCGCCTTAGCTTGAGCACCGTTTCGGCCCGAGGGAACCAGGCCGCCTTGGGGCTGAGCTTGGGCAGCTCCCCGTTCAGAGCCATGGGCCCTTCCTTCCATTCCACGTACTCTACGGCGCTGTCGGTGGCCACCGGGGCGATAACCTTATAGCCGGCGGCGCGGATTTTCTTGGCCCATTCCAGCAGGGCCTGAGAGTTGATGGTTCCGCTTGATAAACTCATAGTTCTCGTCATCCCCCTCTAGATAATAAACGTTTCTTGGTCTTTTTGGCTGAAATCGGCCTGAAGCGGGGGAACTTCGGGGTTAACTCCGGCCTGATAGCTGAAATTGTCCAAAGCCGATTTGGCTAGGGTGGCGTTTAGCATATTCAGCGGAATGTCCGCGGGGCAGGCGGTCTGGCAGGCTCCGCAGCCGATGCAGCGTCCCGCCAGATGGAAGGCGCGCACGATCAGCCAGGAGAAATTGCCCATGCCGTCGGCGGCGGTGGGGAACCACTGGGGCTGGTTCTTGTCCACATAGCACTTTTTGCAGTGGCAGATGGGGCAGGCCTGGCGGCAGGCGTAGCAGTGCAGGCAGTGCTGGCTGACCTCTTTCCAGAAGGCAAAGCGCTCGGCCCGCGGCTTCTGCATGAACTCCGCCAGCTTCTGCATAGTCTCCGCGGAATGTCCTACGACCTGGCCTTCGGGGAACTTTTGGGCGACCTCGCCGCTCAGCTCCCTGAGGGTGCCGGTGCGCAGGTATTTGCCGTCGGCATCTAGCTCGAAAACCGTCACCTGCTCGGGATTGAGGGCGTGCTCCTGAGTGAGCACATTGAGCGAGGCCAGCTCGCGGGGACGGGCGATGACTCCGAGCTTCGGCTCGTTGGCCAGAACCGGCTCATCGCAGAGGCGCACCACGTTGACGCCTGCGGGAGGGGCGGCCAAATCCTTAAGCTCCTCGGCGCTCTCAAACCAGTCGGGAGAGGTGCGCTTGAGGGTGGGACGGCTGCGCCAGCCCAGAACCTTGGCCACCTTTTCTTCGCTAAAGGCCTGCTGAACGGTTTTAAGCAGCGCATCTTCGGCGGGCTTGGCCTCGGTAAAGGCCATTTTGGCCGCGATGGCGGCTTCGGGAGCCAGCGGGGATTCTACGCAGTCGCAGAGCTCGTGCAGCTCAGTATAGGGGCCGAGCTCGGTGATCTCCTTGGTGAAATCCGTAACCGTCTGCGCCCATTTGTTGCCCTCGGCGGCGGAGATCCAGGCCAGCTTGAGGCGGCGCAGATCGAAGCCTAGGGTATCGAGCAGGTCGCGCAGCAGCGTCCAGCGCCGGCGGGCGCGGTAGTTGCCCTCGTTATAGTGGCAGTCGCCGGGATGGCAGCCGCTGACCAGTACGCCATCGGCTCCCTGCATAAAGGCGCGCAGCACGAAGTTGATGTCGATGCGCCCCGAGCAGGGCAGCATGATGACCTTGGTGTTGGGGGGATACTGCAGGCGGCTCATGCCCGCTAGGTCGGCGCCGGTGTAAGTACACCATCTGCACACAAAGGCTACAATTTTCGGTTGAAAGTTCTCTTCGGCCATATCTTTATACCAATCCATTCAAAGCGGCGAAAATCTGTTTGTCGGTGTACCCGTCAAGCTCAATCGACTTGGAGGGGCAGGTGGCTACGCAGGTACCGCAGCCCTGGCAAAGACCGGCGTTTACCTTGGCTACCTGGCGGGTGGAACCGTCGCGGGCGCGCAGGGTTTCGCGCTCGATAGCTTTGTAAGGGCAGACCGATTCGCAGGTGAAACAGCCCACGCAGCTGGACTGCAGCGGCGGAGCGCAGCGGTTTACTCTGGCGATGGTGGGCTCGCGCTGCAGCTCGGGATGGGCGAACAGCCCCAGCACCTTGGCGGCTACAGCCGATGCCTGGGAAACGGTATCGGGAATGTCCTTGGGGCCGGAGCAGGCACCGGCAAGGAAGATGCCGGCGGTGGCCGTCTCCACGGGGCGCAGCTTGGGGTGAACCTCGGTCAGCCAGCCGTCTCCGTCGTAGGCGATGCCCATGGTCTGAGCCATCTTCTGCACATCGGGCTGAGGAACCGCGGCTGTGGCCAGGACGACCATATCGGCCTTAATCTGCAGCTGCTTGCCGCCGTCCAGCGTGTCGGCCACCATGAGGATCAGATCGTCGCCATCGGGAATGATGCGCGAAACGCGGGAGCGGATGTAATGTACGCCGTCATGCTCGATGGTGCGGCGGTAAAACTCATCGTAGCCCTTGCCGGGGGTGCGCACGTCCATGCACATAACCCAGGCGTTGCCGTCGTGAACCTTGTGCTTGAACAGAGTGGCGTGCTTGGCCGTATACATGCAGCAGATTTTGCTGCAGTAAGCCACGTGGTTGGCCTTGTCGCGGGAGCCAGCGCACTGCACGAAGGCTATGGTCTTTACGGGCTTGCCGTCAGAGGGGCGTTTGATCTCGCCGCTGGTGGGGCCGGAGGCCGAGGCTATGCGCTCGAACTGCAGACCGGTGATCAGGTTGGGATGGCTTCCGCCCGCGTAGTAGGGGAATTTGTCGGTATCCATAACCTGGAAGCCCGTGGCCATGACGATAGCGCCGACATCGACGGTGAAGTGCTCATCCTTCTGCTCGTAGTCGATGGCTCCGGCTTTGCAGATTTTGGAGCAGACGCCGCATTTGCCGGTGGTCAGCTTCATGCAGTAATCTTTGTCGATGGTGGGCTTGGAGGGTACGGCCTGCGGGAAGGGGATGCTGATGGCCGTGCGCATGCTCATGCCTTCATCGAAGGAGCTGGGGATTTTCTTCTGCGGGCATTTCTGGGTGCAGGCGCCGCAGCCGGTGCATTTGTTCCAGTCGACATAGCGGGCTTTGCGGTGCAGGGTGACCTGGAAATTGCCGATGTAGCCGTCGACCTTTTCGACCTCGGTATACATCTCCAGCTTGATGCGCGGATTTGATGCGGCATCGACCATGCGCGGGGTCAGAATGCACTGCGAGCAGTCCAGGGTGGGGAAGGTCTCGGAAAGCTGGGACATGTGGCCGCCCAGGGAGCTGGTGCGCTCCACCAGCACTACCTCGGCACCGCCCTCGGCGAGGTCGAGGGCGCACTGAATACCCGCGATACCGCCGCCTACGACCATGACCTTTTTGGTGATGGGCACCCGGATCGGATCGAGAGGGGTGTTATTGCGCACTCTGGCCACCACGCTGCGCACGATCTCAATAGCCTTGGCGGTAGCCTCTTCGCGGTTGGAGTGTACCCAGGAGCACTGCTCGCGCAGGTTGGCGATTTCGCACATGTAGGGGTTCAGTCCGGCCTGAGCGCAGGTACGGCGGAAGGTGCTCTCGTGCATGCGCGGTGAGCAGGAGCCGATAACCACGGCGGTTAGGCCGTGCTCTTTAATGGCCTCGCGGATGATGGCCTGACCCGGCTCGGAACAGGTGTAGGTGTTGTCGCGGGCAAAGACTACGCCGGGGAAGCTCTTGGCCTCTTCGGCAACGCGGGCGCAGTCTACGGTTTTGCCGATGTTTTCGCCGCAATGGCAGATAAAAACGCCTATTCTGGACATTTGCGCTAGCCCTCCTCAGTGGCCGCCAGCGCAGCCGTTATAGCGTCGGTGTTGACAAAATTGCCCTCTAAGCCCAATTCCTTGGGGCTGAAGCCGTAAGCCAGTCCCATCAGCTGGGTGATAAATATGGCGGGTATGCGCTCGTCTGCGGCCTGGAATTCGGTTTGGCGCATATCTAAATTGGTATGGCACATGGGGCAGGCCACGATAATGGCATCGGCTCCGGCCTTGCGGGCGGATTCGATAACCCTGCGCCCCAAGCGGAACACCGAAGGCTTGTCGGAGAGGGAGAAGGAAGCGCCGCAGCAGGCGGTGGCCATGGTCCAGGAGACGGGCTCGGCACCGAGGAGGCGCACCACGCGTTCCATATCCTGAGGAATCTCGGCGTTTTCCACGCCGGTAACCTTTTGGGGGCGCACCAGCAGACATCCGTAGTAGCAGGCTATCTTCAGGCCCTTGAACTTCTTTTTAATTGGCGCCTGGATTTCGGCGTCGCTCAGCTCTCTGGCCCAGTCCAGCATACTCAGGGCGCGCATTTCTGCTAAGCCGCCTTTTTCGCGCTTGAGTGCCTTCTCCAGAGATGCGGCCTTGTCTGGGTCACTCTTTATTTGGTGCAGGGTGGTGGCCAGGCGGGAGTAGCACATGGCACAGGGGGCCAGGATTTTGCTGTGCCCAGCATCCTGGGCTTTGGCTAAGGTGTCGCCTGCCAGAGCCGTGGCCAGGGCATGATTGATGCTGTGGGCGGAAGTAGCTCCGCAGCAAAGCCAGTTGGGAATCTCCTCTAATTTGTGATCCAGGGCTTTGGCGACCAACTGCAGGGAGGTGTTGTATTCCTTCTCGGTGCCCTGCAGACTGCAGCCGGGATAGTAGGCGAAGGTGGCGCTCACTGTTCTTCCTCTTCCTTTCTGAGGGCTTCAGCCGCTTCGAATACGTGTTTTACATTGTCGGCGGGGCCGCTTTTCAAGAGGCTCAGGGCGCTGCCGATGGCTCCGAACGGGCTCATTTTGCCCTTGAGCATCATCTGAGGGGCCATATTCATGTCGGACAAAAAGTTACCGGTGCGCATTTTGTATTCGCCGACCAGAGCCACCTCATCGTTTTTGCCGGTGCGCCTGATGCAGTTGATGAACGCTTTATGGGCGCTGACGATGTCGTATACGCGGCGGCTCTTGGCGGCCTTGCCGCGCTGTATAGCCGTTTGGCGCATGACATCCATGGTGCCGGCAATGTCTATGCCCTGAGGGCAGCGCTGGGTGCAGGTTTGGCAGCTTGCGCACATCCAAATGGTATCGGAGGTAAGCACGCGATCGCAATATTCAGCGGCAGTTTCGGGCTGATCTTTGAAAGCCTCTTCCATCTGGATTAGACGCATAATTCTTACGGGGCCCATGTCCATGCCCTCGGTGACGTTCTGAGTACAGCCCGCCGAGCAGCGCCCGCATTGGTAGCAGTCTAAGGGCGTTGTTCCAGTGGCTGACTTTACTAATTCCGCCAGAGTTTTCAATTTATTGCTCCCTCCCTGAAGGTAGGATCACCAGAATTTATGATTTAAACTAAAAATATTTAATTATGTCATTGCAGATAAAATCCTGTTGCCTGTTGTAGGCTAGGGCAGGAGTTGCTGTTCGTAAATGCTATACTGCGGAAGCGACAGCAGCGTGTCTCTGCGCATCTGCTCGTAGAGCTGTACCCGTCTGTCGTCTGTAGGCAGAATGGTGAACAGCATATCGTATACCTCGTTTAAGCCCTTGATGCTCGTTATCTGGTGCGCTTCAGTCATCGACGGTATATCGGCTGCCGGATGGCTTCTTAAAACGCCGTCCAGGATGCCGACAGCGTCCTCCAGCTGGCTGTTGCGGTAGAGCATCCGCGCCAGATCGGTGTAAATCGTTAGGTCGTTGGTCTGGTCGATATCGAGGGCCTTTTGGTAAAAGGCTAGCGCTTCTCTGAAGCTTTTGTGCAGCTCTAAGGCTCTGGCTCTGAGAAGATTGCATGAATAGCTGCGGGGACTGTAGATATAGGCCAATTCTGAGTGCCGGTCTAGGGCCTGGGACCAATTTGGATCGCGCAGCATGTCGGAATGCGATATAAGCGTCCAGGCCAGCTGCCTGTGGGCTTCGTCGTTGCAGGGAACGCATTTTACCGAACGCTCTAAGCTATTTAAGGCCTGCAGGTGCATATTGGCTTTGGCGTAGCACTGCGCGGACTGCAGGTAAAACTCGCCGCTGCTGACATACAGGCAGGCGGCCAGCGCGGCCAGAGCTGTGAGCAGAAGCGGCAGCCTCCAAGCGGGGCGCAGCGCCTTAGAGCTGCCGGCTGACGCTAAGCCCATAGCGATCCCGAAGGCGATGGCGGTGTGCGTGAGGATGACCGGGCTTTTGAAATCCACATCCATCTGGGCGTGGATGATGATACCCACGCTGCCCAAAAGCAGGCCTAGGCGCCAGGATGTCTGTGCGCTGTCCTCGTTTTCCGCGCCTGACGAGCTTATCCATAGCGCATAAAGACCAGCGGCCAGGAGCAGCAGCGCTGCCGGTATGCCGAATTCAGACATGACGTCCAGCGTAAGGCAGTGCGAATAAGTAGAATACCAGCGCCAGTCCTGCTGATATTTGGGGTACCAGCGTTTAAAGGCTTCCGGCCCCAGGCCCAGCCAGGGGTGATCGGCGGCCATCTCCCAGGCGCAGCGGTAAAATTCCAGTCTGGCCAGCCTTGACGTGTCACCGTGCTGGGAAATCTCGTGCAGGCGCTTAGAGGCTAGGCCGTCGGGGGATTTTGCCATACCCTTGAAAGCTGCCGTCATAGATGCGGCAATTATCGCTATGACCGCCAGACGCAGCCAGAACTGCGGCTGCCGGCCCAAATGCGTTTTTTTGCCCAGCCAGACTAATGCTCCAATGGCGATAAGACCGCATCCCGCCGCTGCCAGGGTATATCCCTTCCATAAAAATACAGCTGTGCCCAGCATGGCCGGTACCGACAGGGCGGCAACGCAGGCTATAGCGGCATTTCTGAGGCGGCTGAACTGCGGGCTCATGCTCAGCGTCTGCAGAATGAGAAATACTGTAAGCGCCCAGGCGGTGCGGTTGAAGCTGAAGCCTATGGTTACCAGCGCTGCGCACAGCAAAAAAAGATAGGCCAGAGAGGAATTAAGTCTGCTGCTGTTCCATTCTGAGGAGAAGCTTTTAATAATAAGCAGCGGCAGCGGCAGTATCAGCCAGGCGGCCATGGCGTTCTGGTTGATGAAGCAGCCCTTCATTACGCTGTCGGGAGAATCGGCAAAGGTGAAGCTATGCCACACGCCCAGCAGAGCCAGGAACACAGATATGGCTATAGTGCGGCTGTAAAAGTGCGTTACAGCCGATGCGTCCCAGGTGTGGGCCGCCATGCTGGCGGCAATAAAGCAGGCTGCCGCGGCCAATATGTTGCCCCAGTCGGCCACGGATGCATAAGAATATGGCTGCAGGCAGAGCGATGCTGCGCTTAGGCCCAAAAAGGCGAGCAGGCCCGCGAAAACTCTGCTGCCGCGCTGCGGCCAAGCGCTGGAGCCAGCCGTGATAGCGGCCAGGGCAATAAAGGCCAAGATGCGCAGCAGATTGGCGCTGTTCGGCAGTACGGCGGTGGCATCGCTTTGGCAGAGCCACATGAGCAGAGCGGAAGCCCCACCGAACTGAGCGCAGTACGCTTCTGGGCTTAAATGCAGATAATCCTTAGCGCAGTAGCCGAGCGAGGCCAGCGCGGGAAACAGCGCGATTAGGGTCAGAGCCATTAGCGCGAAGCCGCGGCATATTCCGCTTAGAGTCTGTTTCCAGCCGGGGAACGTGGGCATAATGTCGTTCAACCCCGCATCCTTAAGCGCTTCTGGGGGCTTCCTGCAGCAGCATAGCCGTAAATGGAGCCATGGTCAGTTTTTTGTCGGCGGGCTTATCTGAAAACTCAGCGCAGGCTGTGTCTATTATCAGACGCCACTCTGCCCAGCTTTTCGGCTTAGGCAGCGTAAACTCCAGAGGCTGATAGCTGTTGCTGAACAGCAGTAGGAAGGAGCTGTCGCGCTGGGGCATGCCATGGTCGTCTAACGATCCCTCCAGGTAGTCGCCAGCAATGTACATGCCCAGGCCTAAGCAGCGTCCGTTCCAGTCGTCGCCGTCCATCTCGCGGCCGTTTTCATTGTACCAGATAACGTCCTTGATGCCGGTATACTGCTCTTCGCCCTTGAAAAATGTTGACCGCATGAAGGCCGGATGCGAGCGGCGCAGCTCGATAAGGCGCCGGACGAACATAAAAAGCTGGGTTTGCTCTGCATCCCAGTCCCAGTGGAGATATGATATAGGCCCGTCCTGACAGTAGGCGTTGTTGTTGCCCTGCTGAGAGCGCCCGAATTCGTCGCCGGCGGTGATCATGGGCACGCCCTGGGAAAGCAGCAGTGTCGTGAGCATATTGCGCTGCTGGCGCTGGCGCATTTGGCGTACCTGCGGATCGTCGCTGGGACCTTCGGCACCGCAGTTCCAATTTAGGTTGTTGTCGTTGCCGTCGCGGTTGCTCTCGCCGTTGTCCCAGTTCCGCTTTTTTTCGTAGGTCACTAAATCGGCCAAGGTGAAGCCATCGTGCGAGGTGATAAAGTTAATGCTGGATAAGGGCGAGCGCCCATAGAAAACGTCGCTGGAACCGCTGATTTTGCTAGCTAGCTGTCCTAGCAGGCATCCGTCTCCCCTCCAGAAGCGGCGCACGGTATCGCGCCAGCTGTCGTTCCACTCGCTCCAGCCGCTGGGGAAGTTGCCCAGCTGGTAGCCTCCGTAGCCGCAGTCCCAAGGCTCGGCGATCAGCTTGACGGTATTCAGCAGCGGATCCTGAGCGATAGCGTCTAGCAGGCTGCAGTGATGGTCGAAGTGGTGATCGGTTCCCGTGCGCGCCAGGGTGCTGGCCAGATCGAATCGGAAACCGTCGATATGCATATATTCTGTCCAGTAGCGCAGGCTGTCGGTGATGAGCTGCATGACCCTAAGCTGCCGGGTGTCCAGGCTGTTGCCGCATCCGGTGGTATTTATATAGCTGCCCGGATCGTTGTTTTCCATGCGATAATAGGTGTAGTTGTCCAGCCCTCTGAACGATAGAGTGGGGCCGGAATCCGCCTGCTCTGCCGTGTGATTGTACACGACGTCGAGTATAACCTCAATGCCGGCGCTGTGGAGGGAGCGCACCATGTCCTGGAATTCGCGCACGGGATTGTTGGTCGAGGCGTAGCGCGGATCGGGCGCGAAGAAGCCGATAGTGTTGTAGCCCCAGTAATTGCTCATGCCCATTTCGGTGAGGCGTGGCTCGCTCATGCTTAGATGCACGGGCAGCAGCTCAACTGCGGTAATGCCCAGCTTTTTCAGGTAGGCTACAGATGCGCTATGGCCCAGGCCGGCATAGGTTCCGCGCAGTTTTTCGGGAATATCGGGCATTTCCTTGGTGAACCCTTTGACGTGCAGCTCATAAATGATGGTGCTGTGCAGGGGGGTGCGCGGGTGATCGTCATGGGGCCAGGGATAATTGGGGTCGATAACGATGGCCTTGGGCATGTGCCGGGCGCTGTCGGTATCGTCTCTTACTGGGCCGAGAGGCTGTACAGCGCGATACTCGCCGCTTCCCCCCGGAGAGGCGCTCTTGAAGCGCGGGGCGGGATTGGCGGTGCGGAATCCGTTTAGGGATTCGTGCCAAACGCATGGCCCCGTAACCATTTTGGCATAGGGGTCGAGCAGGAGCTTGCTCGGGTTGAAGTGATGGCCTTCCTGGGGATCGTAATTACCGTGGGCGCGAAAGCCGTAGCGCAGATTAGGACGGGCTTCGGGCAAAAAGCAGTGCCATATGCCGTGATCGTTCCAGCGCAGGTTTATGCGGCGCAATTCCTGGTCCTGCTCATTAAACAGGCACAGCTGTACCAGAGTGGCATATTCCGAATAAACGGCAAAATTGACACCCTTTCCCGTCCAAGTGGCTCCCAGAGGATAGGGGCGTCCCGGATAAATAGCCGTAGGTATCTGCATAGTGCTAACTTTCCAAAAAAGCCTCTCGAAAGATCATTGCTCAAAACAGCGCCACCAAAGCGGCTGACCGCTTTGGTGAACTGCGGGATGATCCCTTCGCGAGGCTTGCTAAAAATATGTGGATATTAGTGCTGTACAGTGCTAACGCGGCTGTCGGGAGTATCGGTCCAGGGGCTGCCGGCCTTGAAGGCGTCCATGAACATTTCCTGGCTGGAGCCGACAGTCTGCTTCAGAGAAGCTCCGTTAAAGCGGCTCTTGCGCATCATGGAAATAGTGGTGCCGACCGTGTACTCGCGGTCGGGATCAAACTTGCTGCCGTCGGCCATGGTCACATCGGTAATGCGGTGGCCGCTTGGAAGCTCGGGATCGTAGGTGTAGGTAAAGCCTGCCGGGGTGGCGGGACCGCGGCCGCCGTCCTGTACGCGCTCTTCCATCTCTTCCAGCAGCAAGCTGCCCTTGACTCTCATAATGCAGGTGTCTTCTTCGGTGTGAGGGAAGGCGGAGAACAGCTGAGTATAGGTGACCTCGCCGGCGGGTACGTCGCCGCGCAGGTTGCGGGCGCTAACCAGGGCGATCTCGGCGCCCATCTCTTTGGTCTTGTCGAAAACTGAATCGGCGTGAATTTGGTTCAGCATGCTGGCACCGGTGTGAGAGAAGTGAAGGTCCTCTTCGGCTACGCCCATTACCTGATTGCCGATGTGGGATACGGACTCGATGGAACGGGCGATAATGTCGGAAACCTCGGGATCGGGCTCCACAGAACTGTCTACGGTGATGAGGCGCGGCTCAGCTTTGACGATTTTACGGGAATTGAGGTCGAAATCTAGATCGAGCTCACCAACGTACTGGCCTTTGGTGCCGCTCTGTACGATGAGGGTGTTGCCCTCGTAATGACCCTGCTCCAGAACAGTGTGGCTGTGTCCGCCCACGATAATGTCGAGCTCGGGGAACTGCTGGGCTAGTTTCTTGTCGTCTTCAAAGCCGATGTGGGATACAACCATCAGCAGGTCGCAGCCGGCTTCCTTTAGCTTGGGCAGGTATTCGGCTACAGCTTCGGCGGGCTCATGGAACTCCAGGCCTTCGAGCTTTTCGGAAGCGATGTAGCGGTGCATGTTCTGCACGTCGACGCCGATCATGCCGACCTTGACGCCGTTGATGTCTTTAATCATGTAAGGCTGGCCCAGCGTGGAACCATCGGCAGAATTGATGATATTGGCGTTGAGCACCGGCGCGTTGGAGTCGGTGAGCATTTTCTGCAGAGCATCCTGGCCCCAGGCAAAATCGTGGTTGCCGGGCTCTATCGCATCGAAGCCGATGTTGCTCAGGGCTTCGGAGACCACACCGCCCTGAGTTAAATAGGCGACCATGCTGCCCTCGGCGATGTCGCCGGCGTTGAGGGTGAGGGTGGCGTTGGGCATTTCAGCGCGCTCGTTTTTGATGACCGTGGCAGCTTTGGCCAGTCCGCCGTTGTTGTCGGCGTCGGCTTCGACAGCGCCGTGGATATCGTTTATGTGCAGGATGCGCAGGGAGCGCACATCGCTTTGAGATTCATCGCCGTTGTTCAGGGAAATCTGATCGCTGGGGACGCTTACTTCTTCCTGGACTTTCTGAGTCTGCGGAGCCGCTGTGGGGCGAACCGCCATGTTGCTGCTGATAGTCGCTGCTGAAAACTGCTGAATCTCCATGATATTGCCTTTCGCTAATTAAATTTCAATATTGCAAACTATTCTATCATTAATTCTCGAATAAAATATTATAAAAACGTTACAAGATGAGCGATTTTTGTATTTGTTTGCAGATTATAGCGCGTAACCAGTTCCGCGCAAGGCACATCTGAGCGAAGCAGTGCCGGGGCGGAAGCTGGCGCAGCGCGAATATGTTCGCGCAACACTAACTAAATGACATTGTAAAGTATGGCAGGGGGAGAAGTCGCGCCAGCGACAGAGGGACAAAAAGGCCCGCTCGGGGCGGGCCTTTTTGCTAAGCAAAGCAGCTATTAAGGCGCTTTA
>JAFSXO010000096.1 GCA_017444045.1 bacterium
CCCAGCGTTAAGCCCAATCCCCATCTGCTCACCGAAAACGGTATGCGCGAGCTGTTCGGCTTCCAGCACCGCGATGAGTATTAAATAATTATTGATATGCAATAAAAAAGGCTTCGATTAAAATCGAAGCCTTTTTTATTGCATATACTAACTATACTATAGATGCCTACTTGATGGTAATGCGGCCCTGCGGTTTGACGTAATCGCTGAGGTCGCCGTTCAGATGCTCAATGTAGTTGATGAGCATCTGATAATCGCATTCACCCTCGCCGATGGGATAGTTCTTCTTGGCGAACATGGTGAAGCCATCGCCGCACTGCTTCAGAGTATAGTTCTGCGAAGCCACGGTATAAGTAGCCTTGGGATCGATGGGCACATACTCGCCCTTAGAATTGAGCACCTGCACATCTTTAACGCGGCGCTCGCCGTCAACCTTGACGAACATGCCGTTCTCGTCGAGAACAACATGGCTGGGGATGGAAGTGTCAATGGTGCACTTCAGACCGGAAACCGACAGGAAGCCACCGCATTCGCCGATCGAATTCTTGCCGTCAGAGGCCTTAGCCTCTACAGCGCGATAGGCGTGCTCCAAAGCGTCCAGAATATCCTGTCCAGTTGCCTCGCAGCAGGCCAGGGTATTGCCATAAGGATTCACAGCGATAACGTTGTCAAAGGTAATGTCGCCCTTGGGCAGACCGGCGCGAATACCGCCGCCGTTGACGATACCAATGTCGGACTTAGCCGCATAGCGATAAGCATCGGAGCTGAGGTCGCCGATAGCGGTCTCGCGGTTGCGCACCAAACGGCATCCGTTCTCATCCTTGTCGCTAACAGCCACGCTGCTGTGAGCCACAACAGCATTGACAGAAGCCTCATAGTTCTTCTTGATACCAGCGATGGTCTTTTCCACAGCCGCATCCTTGTCGTCTTCTTTAGTAATAAGCTCGGTGGTGATATTGCCGTCGGTACCGATTACCATGCGCCCGATAGCGCACAGCTTAGTGCCGGTAGAGGTCAGAATGGTGTCGCGTCCGTCTACGTTCTTAACCTTGCGGCAGGGAATAGTGCTGTGAGCGTGGCCGTCGAGAACGACATCGACGCCGCGGGTATGCTCGATAAGATCAACAGAGGTGTAGGGAATGGATTCGCTAGAATCGCCCAAGTGGGTCAGCAGCACCACGTAATCGGCCCCGTCCTTGCGGCATTTGTCAATATAGGACTGAATGCAGCTGTAGAATTTTTCCGGGTTTTCGCCATTGAAGCTGTAAACGAATTTGTCGTCTTTCTGGAAGGTCGTAGGAGCGGATTTGGTCAGGCTTTCGGGAGTGCTTACCCCAATATATCCGACCTTGACGCCCTTAGATCTGGCCTGGCTGTATTTAACAATCGCGTAAGGCTTGAGCAGAGGCAGCAGCTCATCCTTGCCAGGGCCGGTATAAACGAGATTGCAGCCCAGGTATTTAGCTTTGGACTGCTTGATGAGCTTAACCAGCTGATCCATGCCATAGTCAAACTCGTGATTGCCCAAAATGCAGAAGTCATATCCAACCGCATTCATGATGTCTACGAGATACTGGCCCTTGGAAAGCGTTCCGATGGTTTCGCCCTGAATGGCGTCACCACTGTCGACCATGGTGACATACGGAGTTTCTTTTAGGCATTTTTTCTTATAAGCAGCTAGGCTCGAATAGCCTAGGCGCTCGGTCTTGTCCTTTTTTTCAATTCCGCAGTGAACATCGTTAGTGTAAAGCACAACGATCTCCCGATCAGGACGGGGAGCACTGCTGCTGCCGCAACCGCAGCAGCAGCCACAGCACTGATTATCCCGTGCGCTTGCCGTCATAGGCAAGAAACACAACAGTGCCAAGATGCTGAAAAGCATGCGCAGTCTTGTGTTCTTCATGGGTATCCTTTCCTTTGCGAGCTGCATTGCAGCAGCCCAAAAATGAACAATTGTCAATTTTACAATTCAGGCACATTACCTGTAATATAAAAAGGTTCTTACCAAGGCAGCAGCAAGGCCACGATATTGAGCAGCCCGTACTTAAGGTGCATCTGCGCCGACATTTTTTCCAGGGCTACGATATCCTCACGCGACACCTGAGGATTGCTGTACGTTTTGGCCATTTTAAACAGCTTGGGCCACAGCAGCACCGTCAGCGCAGAAGTATAGGGCAGATAGCCTTGGCTGATGCAGTATCCCTGTATGGAATACGCTCCGATCCACATGCCCGCGTACAGCACTAACGCACCGCGCCGTCCCAAACGGGTGGCCATAGAGCGCACCCCAGTTTTGATGTCGTCCTCTACATCGCGGATATCGTTGGCCTGCATGACCATGGAGATCAGCATGGAAACCGGCGTAGCCGCCAATACCACCCACCAAGCGAAATGGCCGCTCTGAATAAAGTATGAAGGCAGAATCATCATATGCCCCATGAGAAACAGCACGATGATAGGGCCCAGGCCCGCTTCTTTATAAGAAAGCGGCCCGCCCGTATAGCTGCGCCCGCCGATCAGACCGATCAGGCCGAACACCAGAATCTGCCAGCCGCAGACATAAGCCAAATAAAAGCCGATTAGGCTGGCGATGGTGAAAGCGCCGATCGCCCCGTATTTAACGTGCTCAAGCTTGATGCGACCCTGCACCAGGGGATTGTCGACATCGCCAAAGGTATCCTTTTGCTGATCCTGGCCCTTGGTCCAACCATCGTATACGTTGCAGAGATTGACTCCGCACTGCATGAGCACGCCGGCGATCAGCGTTAAGGCGAACAGCCCCCAGCGATGGTAGCCTTCATGCCAGGCCAACGCCGAGCCATAGATAACCGAGGTGGCCGCGATTACCCAGGCGAAGCATTCGGCGGTCTCGGCCCAGTCTTTGATCCAAGTTACGATTCTTTTTTTCATAGCTAACTCTCTTTTACCATTATATCGAATGGATAATACCATTCTGGCGGCAATACTCTTCTAATTCAGTAGTTCGCGACCAGTATTTGATTCCCCAGTTTTCAAAGTTCCACTCTTCCATATAGTCATTGCATTCGTAGTCAATATAGTAAAGCTCGCCATCATGGACAACGAAATTGCTGGGGAAATAATCGATATTCAGCCCTTTGGCCTTAGCCTGCGCCGCCATCTCGCGCACCTGGGGCAGATACGCTTCAGCTGAGCTGCCGCTCACAACCATATCTAAGATGGTACTGCCTGCGATATATTCCTTGACTATGCGTTCCTGCTGCAGGTCAATAGCCAGCATTTTGGGCATCCTTATGCCAGCCGCGAGCAGCCTCTGATAATCGCGCTGTTCGGCTTCTATCTTGTTGCCAAAGGAGTAATAGGCGCAGGGCTCGTGATGGATTTGCTTCAGCACTACCGGCTCTCCCCCATGGTCTGCCAGATAGGAATAGCCGCCCTTGCCGTGGCCGATGAGCTTGCCGACCACGAGGGCATAATCATTGACGGCTACGCACGAGCCCACCGTAAAGAGCATATTATTGCCTCCCAATCAAAGTCGTTCCGTTAGCGCTTGCAAATGGGCTTGCGTTTGCAGCAGCTTCTGCCTAAGGCACTCTTCAAACTCTGGAGTGCGCGCCCAGAACTTCATACCCCAGTTTGCAAAGCTCCATTCATCGGTGTAGGCGTTGCATTCGTAATCTATATAGTAAAGCAAACCGCCGCAGACCACAAAATTGCCGGGAAAATAGTCGATATTCAGCCCTGCTGCTTCGGCCTGTGCCGCCATATCGCGCATCGGCCTAAAATACGGTTCTGTCGCCTGCCCCGCGGCGATTATTTCTAAGAGCGTGCAGCCTGCGATGTACTCTTTGACTATCAGCTCCCGCTCCCTATCTATGGCCAGCATGGCGGGGACGCGTATGCCGGCCTGAACCAGTCTTAGATAATCGCGCTCTTCGGCTTCTAGCGTATTGTCAGAGGAACCGCGGGCGCGGGGCTCGTGATGGATCTGCTTTAGCAGTACCTGCTGTCCATTATGATCCGCCAGATAGGAATAACCGCCTTTGCCGTGGCCGATAAGCTTACCGACCACGAGAGCATAATCATTAACGGTTACGCATGACCCCGCTGTGAATAGCATATTATTCCAACTCAGAGTATTACAGACAAGAACTAAGCCAATGTCGTTTAGTTAGTGTTTAACTAAAATATTCGCGCTACACCAGCTTCCGCGCCGGCACTGCTTATTTAGTATCCAATATGACTCTGCTGAATCTTGCCGTAATACACGCACTCAATCCCCGTCAGCTCTTTGAAACGCTCCAGGGACAGATGATTGCAGTAGTCTCCTGGCCGCACGTTTTTGTTTTCCATCGGCAGATGCTGGCCGTCTTTAATAAAATAGCAGGAGCCATTCTCTATAAAGCTGTTAGAAAACTCATACCGCGATCCGTCCAGCCCCTTAAATGAATAGCGAGACGGAGTGCCCGACACCAGATAGCCTTCGCGCTTCATGACCTCATATGCCGTAGCGAAAGACAGGCCATTGCTGCCGTGCGCCAAGAGCAGATCGTCATAGACCTTGTAACTGCCATCGCTCTGGGTAACCCCGAAGGACCAGCAATTGCCCTCGACAAAGGAGTGAATTTCAGCATCGGTAAAGTCATGCAGTGACGGCTCATAGCGCATATCGACCAGCACTTCCAGCATATTGCGCTCGCACTTATCATAGCTCAGCTTTTCCCCTGCTTTCAGCCAGTCGTTTTCACCCCGAGCCAGCGTATCCCCAAACTCATACTTATTATCATTCTGAGGCGAGCGAAATGGGTGCATGTATTTCAGCCAGTATGGTATGGCAGCTCCGGAAGGACAATTCTCAGACAAGACATTCAGACGATCAACAAGGCGGCGCAGCTCCTGACGGTTAGTAAACCTGCCCTCCAGCCATATCCCGTCATAGAAATTGTCCGCACTGCCATGCAGAGTGAAACCGCTATAGTCCGCCTGCTGCAGATACTTTTTTACATGTACGCTGTTATAATTATCGCGTATCTGGCGTTTACTTGAAAAAGCCGCATTCGAATCATAATAATGATCGCGCACCATAAAAATGGTACCGTCCGCTTCGGTTACAGTCCACGTACAGTCTTTAAACTTAGGATCATCTTCACTGGGTACGGTCAAAGGATCATCACCTACCGAAAAACCGCTTATCGCGTGCGTTTTCTCGATATATTCAGCTATTTTGCTCTTTGACCACGGCTTGTCCGAGCCTATAGCACATGATGCCCACAGCAGAACCACAACAACGGCGCACAGCGCAAACGCGAATATGCTTACGCAGCATATTACAATTGAGCTAAACCCAGCCTGGCCAGCCATTCTCAAAAGACCATGATACCGCATACCCTACCCTCTATACTCAACTCTATAGTTAAGCACCATCGTTATATTAGATAACGTTTTATTAGATAAAATGAAAACAGCCCCTGCGCTCTTACGCGTAAGAACACAGGGGCTGTATAGTCTAGTCAGTGCTGCTTATTCGCAGCCAACCTAGCGATTTCAGGTTAGGTCGAAGGTAGCACGGTAATATTTACATCATAATAAATACCGGTCTCATCATCGGTTACGGTAACTGTAACATCTCCAGGAGCAATAGCAGTTACTACGCCATTGTCTACGGTAGCGAAAGCTTCATCGTCGCTATGCCAGCTCAGGCCTTCGGTAACCGTTTCAGTACTACTGTCTTCGAACTCACCAACGGCGTACAGCTCAAGAGTACCGCCCTCTGTGACCTCCCAATCACCAGTCGTACTTTCAATCGTCAAGCTGACCAGCGCAGGAGTGATCTCGACATCGACGGTGGCATTAATTCCGGTAGCATCATCGGTTACGGTAATAGTAACAGTACCGACTCCAGCAGGAGTTACGTACCCGTTTCCGTCAACCAAAGCGAGGGTTTCATCAAGGCTCTCCCAGGTCAAACCTGTATCAACATACGACTCACTGCCATCGTCAAAGTGGCCTATAGCATTTAGCTGCAGGTTAGCATTTGAGCGAGTAGTGAATGAACCGGTTGCGGATTCAATAGACAGACTCTCCAAAACGGGATCTGCATCGTATACCTCGATATCGACATCGCAGTAAATACCGGTATTTTCATCGGTTACGGTAATAGTAACAGTACCGACTGACACAGGAGTTACTACTCCATCAACCACCGTAGCAATGCTTTCCTCACCGCTGAACCAATCCAGATCGGTCGTAAGCGGCTGAGCAGAGCCATCGCTATAATGGCCTGTAACCAACAGGGTTAAGTCGGTGCCCATCGGTGTGCGATATTCACCGGTCTCAGTGTCCACAGTCATGGTTTCCAATACGGCACCGTCAACCACCGTGATCTCCTGCTCCGTGGTGACTCCGCCAAATTCAGCGGTAACCATAGCCGTACCAGCCTTAAGGGCTGTTACTTCGCCATAAGATACGGTCAGGGTAACGGAAGAATCGCTGCTCCAAGAAACAGCGTCCTTTGTCGTCACATCGGCAGAAGTGCCATCGGTGTAGGTAGCCTCAAGAGTCAGCTGCAGAGTGCCACCGGCACTAACCTCAAACGAGCCGGTCTCAGAACCGATAGTCAGTGCTTCAACTATAGCCTCAGTTACAGTAATGGTAGTCTCACCGACGATATCGCCAGTCTCGGCTGCCTTAGTAGCGGTTATAGTCACGTCTCCGACTCCGGTAGGGGAAACCACACCATCGAGAACGGTGGCTAAACCGGTAGCGGCCCAGGTGATGCCATCGTTCAGTTCAAGAGTTGAACCATCGCTGAAGGTACCTATAGCCTTCAGAGTCAGATTAACACCGAAAGGAGTGGAGGTTTCGCCCTCAATCGCTATGCTCTGCAGTACGGCATCGGTCACGTTAATAGCCTGAGAAGCGGTTATGCCTTCAAACTCAGCGGTAACATTGGCGGTGCCAACCTTCAAGCCCTGGACCTGGGCATTGGCCACGGTCAGGATAGTGGTAGCATCGCTGCTCCACTTAACGGCATCGAGGTTGGTAATGTCCTTAGACGTACCGTCGGACAGTTCAGCCTGCAGCGTCAGCTTCAGGGACATACCAGCGGGTACATCAAACGCACCGGTTTCGGAGCCGAAGGTCAGAGCCTGAACCACAGCTTCGGTAACGGTAATGGTGGCTTCACCGGTGACTTCGCCATCGGTAACGGTAATGGTAGCCTCACCGACTGCGGTGGGGGTTACTACGCCGTCAGCAACAGTGGCGGAACCGGTAGCGCTCCAGGTCATGCCATCGGCCAATTCCTTGGTCGTACCGTCGCTGAAGGTACCCATGGCTTTGAGGGTCAGCTCAATACCCATAGGAGTGGAGGTCTCGCCCTCGATCGCTATGCTCTCGAGTACGGCATCGGTAACATCAATAGCCTGAGAAGCAGTAATGCCCTCATACTCGGCGGTAACATTGGCGGTGCCAACTTTAACGCCCTTGACCTCGGCATTGGCCACGGTCAGGATGGTGGTAGCGTCGCTGCTCCACTTAACGGCATCGAGGCTGGTAATGTCTTTGGAGGTACCGTCAGACAGATTGGCCTGAACGGTAAGCTTCAGAGACCTGCCAACAGGCGTCTCAAACGCACCGGTCTCAGAACCAATGGTCAGAGTCTGAGGCACGGCATCGGTAACGGTAATGGTGGTCTCACCAGTGATCTCGCCGCTGGTAACGGTAATGGTAGCCTCACCGACTTCGGTGGGGGTTACTACGCCGTCGGCCACGGTGGCAGCGCCAGTAGCGCTCCAGGTCAGATCCTCGGTCAGCTCCTTGGTAGTGCCATCGCTGAAGGTACCCATGGCCTTCACGGTCAGGGTAATACCCATAGGAGTGGAGGTCTCGCCCTCGATGGCTATGCTCTGCAACACGGCATCGGTAACGTCGATAGCCTGAGAAGCAGTAATGCCCTCATACTCGGCGGTAACATTGGCGGTGCCAACTTTAACGCCCTTGACCTCGGCATTGGCCACGGTCAGGATGGTGGTAGCATCGCTGCTCCACTTTAAGGCGTCGAGAGTAGTTACATCCTTGGAGGTACCGTCGGACAGATTGGCCTGAACGGTCAGCTTCAGGGACATGCCCACGGGCGTCTCAAACAGACCAGAGTCGGAACCGATGGTCAGGGTCTGTACCACAGCATCGGTAACGGTAATGGTGGTCTCACCAGTGATCTCGCCGCTGGTAACGGTAATGGTAGCCTCACCGACTTCGGTGGGAGTTACTACGCCGTCGGCCACGGTGGCAGCGCCGTCAGCGCTCCAGGTCAGATCCTCGGTCAGTTCCTTGGTGGTGCCATCGCTGAAGGTACCCATAGCCTTCACGGTCAGGGCAATACCATTGGGAGTAGAGGTTTCACCCTCGATGGCTATGCTCTGCAGCACGGCATCGGTAATATCGACAGCCTGAGAAGCGCTCAGACCCTCATATTCGGCAGTCACGTTGGCCTGGCCAACTTTGACACCCTTGACCTCGGCATTGGCCACGGTCAGGATGGTGGTAGCATCGCTGCTCCACTTGACGGCATCGAGAGTAGTTATATCCTTGGTTGTACCATCGGACATATTGGCCTGAACGGTCAGCTTCAGGGACATGCCAACAGGCGTCTCAAACAGACCGGACTCGGAACCTATGGTCAGGGTCTGAGGTACGGCATCGGTAACGGTAATGGTGGTCTCACCATTGATCTCGCCGCTGGTAACGGTAATGGTAGCCTCACCGACTTCGGTGGGGGTAACAACACCGTCGGCCACGGTGGCAGCGCCGTCAGCGCTCCAGGTCAGACCTTCGGTCAGCTCCTGGGTGGTGCCATCGCTGAAGGTACCCATAGCTTTAACGGTCAGAGCGATACCCATAGGGGTAGAGGTCTCGCCATCAATCGCTATGCTCTGCAGCACGGCATCGGTAATCTCGACAGCCTGAGAAGCGGTTACGCCCTCAAACTCGGCGGTCACGTTGGCCTGGCCAACCTTTACGCCCTTGACCTCGGCATTGGCCACGGTCAGAATGGTGGTAGCATCGCTGCTCCACTTAACGGCGTCGAGAGTAGTTACGTCTTTGGAGGTACCATCGGAATAGTTGGCCTGAACCGTCAGGTTCAGATCTACGCCAACGGGAGTCTCGAAGAGACCAGTCGCGGAACCAAGCGTCAGGGACTGTACCACCGCGTCGGTGACGGTAACGGTCGCTTCGGCGGTAAGAGTATCGTCAGCGCTGGTTACGGTAATGGTAGCCTCGCCGACCTCGGTAGGAGTAACCACACCGGCGGCGACTGTAGCGGCACCATCGGCGCTCCAGTCGACATCATTGGTCATCTCTTTAGAGGTGCCATCGCTGAAGACACCCATGGCCTTCAGACTGACCGGCACGCCCATAGGAGTGGAGGTTTCGCCCTCGATAGTGAGCTCTTGCAGGACAGCGTCGGTTACGGTAATTTCCTGGGTTGCAGATACGCCCTCGAATTCGACGACGGCGTTGGCCGTGCCAACTGCTACAGGATTGACGGTATTCTGTTCACAGGTAAAGATTGCGGAAGAGTCACTGCTGTAAGATACAGCGTCTTGCTCGGTAACATCTTTAGAAGTGCCATCAGAATAGTTAGCCTGAACCGTCAGCTTAAAGGGAACTCCAATGGGGCTCTCAAACAGACCGGTCGCTGAACCGATGGTCAGAGATTCTACGGAAGCGCCGGTAACAGTAACGGTCGCTTCGGCGGTAACGTTGCTCTTGGGGAGCTTAACGGAAATAGTAGTTTCACCTACGGCACGGGCAGTAACAACACCCTTGCTTACAGTAGCTACGTTCTTATCGCTGCTAGACCAAGTAGCAGCAGAGGTAATATCCTGAGTGGTGCCATCACTGAAAGTGCCGGCAGCGGTTAAATTCAAGGTAAGGTCAACCGGGACATCATAGGTTCCGGTTTCAGAATCGATAGTAATGCTCTCAAGAGCGGCATCGGTCACCTTGAAGGTTGTAGTAGCGGAAAACTCACCTAATGCTGCGGTAATCTGGACTGTGCCAGCTACAACGGGAGTTACCAAACCAGTTTCATCGATATCGGCGATATTGCGATCGGAAGAGCTCCACTCAACATCTTTGGTTACATCGTGGCTGATGCCATCCTCATATTTCGCCGAAGCGCTGAGGTACATAGGCAGACCGACAGGTGCAGACGGAGAAGCCGGGGAGATCGTCAAATCGACCTCAGCCATCTCAATCTCAGAGACATTGACTTTAGCTTTTTCGCCACCCTTAAGCGACACTGAGATATGCGAAGTAGCAACAGCGTGCTCATTGGCGTCTAAATAAGTAATAATGAAACTAGTAACGCTAACTGGTACATCAGTTAGCGTTATAGTTTGAACCTGGTAACCATCGCCATTCAGCGCATCCTTGGCGCGGGTAGCCGAAAAAAGGCTATCACCGCTAGTGCTATAGCCGTCAAAGCGGAAAGCTTTGACCGCCGCGGGCACTGTGGTGCGCAGCTGAGCGAGCACGAATTCAAATTCTACATCAGCTGTTTTCTGAGCCGGTTCGGGATTCGGGCGATCGTCATCATCGCTGTGTCCGCAACCGGTAACAGTCAGCATCATAGCAAACACAACAGCAAGCAGCATTGCGCAATGCTTATAACGCCATATCTGCAGCCATTGTTTGCTACTAGCAAAAGACATGGAAGTATGAGCCTCCTTACTATATATTAAGGCAACTTGGCAGCCCGTATGAGCTGCCCCGATAGCGGAGCAGTCCGTAAGCAAACGTCTTAAATGCGCAGCTTGGGCATCCATTATCGGTTAGTTTCCCTCAAAAACGAACTCTTATACGCTCAGGCAGAGCAGAATCCTGTTGCCTTTCTAAATATTTTTACAGAATATTCACAAACGTTAAAAATTGCGATTAACGTAGTTTAGTTAGTGTTTTGCGAACATATTCGCGCTGCACCAGCTTCCGCGCCGGCACTGCTTCGCTTCGCTCAGATGTGCCTTGCGCGGAACTGGTTACGCGCTATAATCCGCAAACGAAAGCCACTAATTATACCTACATGGGCTTAACTAAATGACATTAAGTTCTATACAAATAAATAAAAAACTCGAACCTCTGTTATCCACATAAGTCCGAGTCTATTGTTTTGGTGGAGGTGGCGGGAATCGAACCCGCGTCCGAAAAGTCCTCCGCGACAGCTTCTACGAGTGTAGCTACAGTTTTAATCTCGGTCCACGAGCTCCCCGGAGCCGGATCTGCGTCTTCCATACCCTCTGAATTTCCCCACTAAAAGCCAAGAGCCGAGCTAAAAGGAGTATCCGACGTTTTTGACGCCCAACGCATTCCCATCGGAAGAAAATGCGCGGACGCGCCTATGCGGCGAGCGCCAAATCAGATTCGGCAGTTATAAAAAAAGGCCCACTGTTTAACGAGATCGGTGGAATCTCGACTCGCTACCATCGGAAAGGCGTCTCCCCGTCGAAACCTGAACACCCCCATACGGGCTGATAATTCAGCCAGATAGCAATTTATAATATCACATCTCAATCCGATGTGCAAGACACTAATATAATTTAGCGACGCTAAAAGTAGCCGACTTAAGATAGCAGGGGAAGTTATAATGGGAATCTATTGTCCATTGCTTAACTAAACAACAATGAGCGGGTTGCAAGCGATATAGCAAGCGCTTAAAATCACATTGGATGCCAATGTAACACTAGCGAAACGAGTTCCGCGACATGCTTAATGAGATAGCCCCTAACATTTTCAGCAACTCCTATCAATACTGCCGTCCGCCCCACCCTGGCGATGTAATTGCGGCGTTCACTAAACAGGGCGTCCTCAAGACCCCTCACGGCGGCTTCTATCGCTTCAGCGACCTCAGCGGAGCCCCGCCTGAAGCCTTTACTCATCTAATAGCCGTCGGCAACATCTCTGTTTACTGCTGCGACCCCGAATTATTGCAGTCACTGCGCCCCGAAGCCATCGCCCTGCCCCTGCGCCGCCTGCGCACCTATCAGCCCCAGTGGCTGGCCTTCGCCATAGCCACAGCCTCGCATTTGGCGCATTGGTATCGCACCAACCGCTACTGCGGCGCCTGCGCCGCTCCCACCCAGCCGTCGCCCAAAGAGCGCGCCCTTATCTGCACATCCTGCGGCTTCACCAAATATCCGACCATCTCCCCTGCCGTAATCGTAGCCATCCACAGCGGCGAACGCCTGCTTCTGACCCACAATCCCATCCTGCCGCCCTCGGTGCGCTGGGCATTAGTAGCCGGCTATGTCGAGATCGGCGAGGCCTTAGAAGACACCGTACACCGCGAGGTGGCCGAAGAGGTAGGCCTGAAGGTAAAAAATCTGCGCTACGTCTGCAGTCAGCCCTGGGCGTTCAGCCGCTCGCTGCTCATGGGCTTCTCCGCGGAGCTAGACGGGCCGGATACCATAAAAATAGACGGCGTAGAGTTAGACGAAGCCCGCTGGTTTGAGCGCGGCGACATCCCTCCCCTGCCCAACACCGCGACCCTTACCAATACGCTGATAACGGCATTCAAAAACAAAAAACTCTAGACCAGCCAGGACAAGTAAGCGCAATGAGACAGAACCAGCGCGAAGGCCAATAAAGCGATCTTCTCACCCGCTTCCGAAAGATACTCGCAAATGCACTTGAATTTCGGAAGGGCATGGTGCTATACTTCTTAGGATACATCCGAAAGTTACTCGCAAAGTTGAGCAAGTTTCGGATGACAATAGAAAGAAAATTGCCATGATCATACCGCGCGAAAAGTACCTAAACGCACTTATCAAAAAGCAATGGAACGGCAGGATCAAGATCGTCACAGGCATCCGCCGTTGCGGCAAAAGCACGCTTTTGCTCAAGCTATTCCACGAGCACCTCCTGAATACGGGCGTTAAGCCGGAACAAATAATCACCCTGGAGCTGGATTCCGACATTAACGAAGCCTACCGCGATCCGAAGGCTCTTTCGCAGTATATACGCAGCAAAATAGTGGACGCGCAGGAACAGTACTACGTTTTGCTCGACGAGATTCAGTTTGCCATCACCAAAGATGAATTAAGGGACAAAGACCAGCCCGTCAGACTTTATGGGGTGCTGAATGGCCTGCTGCACCTCGGCAATACTGACGTATATGTAACCGGCAGCAATTCAAAAATGCTCTCTCACGATATCGCTTCGGAGTTCCGCGGCCGGGGCGATACCATACAGGTATATCCCTTTTCATTTAAAGAGTATTACGCCGCAGCCGGCAAAGACAAACGCGATGCCTACGATGAATATAAAATGTTCGGGGGTATGCCTTATCTGCTCACCCTGGATTCGGACGAGGAAAAATACGACTACTTATCTCAGCTTTTCGAAGAGATATTTTATAAAGACATTGAAGAACGCTACAATCTAGCGCTTCCGGGCATTTTAAGAGAGATGACCAGCACACTATGCTCCTCTATCGGATCGCTGACCAACGCCAGCAAAATTGCCAGGTCTATACAAAGCGCGAAAAACATTAAGGTCAATTCCGAAACGATCAGCGCCTATCTGGGATATCTAACCGACAGCTTTCTCTTCAGTCGGGCTTTGCGCTGCGACGTAAAAGGCAAAAAGTATTTTGAATATCCATGCAAATACTATTGCACCGACATTGGCCTGCGCAACGTGCGCTTAGAGCTAAGGCAGCAAGAAGAGCCTCATGTAATGGAAAACATCATCTACAACGAGCTGAAGGTGCGGGGATATCAGGTCGATGTGGGCGTCATCTCCCTAACAGAAAAAAACGATCAGGGGCAAAGGACTTCCCGCAGCTGCGAGATCGATTTCATAGCCCGAAAAGGAGCGAAAAAATACTATCTGCAATCCGCTTTCAGCGTCAGCGATCCAGCAAAAGAGAACACCGAGCTGCGCCCCCTGCGGCACACTCAGGATTCCTTCAAAAAGATTCTGATCTCTCAGGACTACGGCAAGAGCTGGTTCGATGAGACCGGCATTCTGCGCATCGGCCTCATCGACTTTCTGCTGGACGAAAACAGCCTAGACCGTTAATCAGCACCAGCTCACTGCAGCGGGGCGTTATTATCCTTCTGCAAGGCCGCATTGCTATCGCTTACCAAAGGGGCATTGCTATCGCTTACCGGAGACACCAGCTCACCGCTCTGCTTTTCGCCCTTATACCACTTTGTGTATAGGAACGACAGAGCCAGCAGCGCACCGCCCACGGCGATGAACAGCAATAGCTTATATAAATCGTCAAGATCGCTGGCATCGACCACAAAGAGGCGCCACACCGTAAGCAGCACCAGGCAGATGCCCACATACGTGCAGTCGTTCTGAGGCTTATAAATGCCGAACAGCACCGTCGAAGCCGCATAGGCCAGCCAGCAGGTGGTTACCACATAAGGAACCGTCAGATACGCCAGCTCGGCCGCCTCAACGTGCAGCCCCACAAAGCCTAAAAGCAAGCCTATGTAGACAAACAGGCGCTGCTGCGAGCCGCGGTACAGCACAGCGGTCGTCACCAGTCCCATAACGACAGCCCCGAAACGCAGGTTGAAAAGCGGCACAAACGATGTCGAATGGCTGTCGACGACATAAGCGGTCAGCAGACTGCCCAGCATAAGCAGTGCGGCAGCATATACAATGTAAGCCAAACCGCGCAGCCAGGACCTGTTTTTGGCGCAGCCCGTGTGATACCACTGCAGCACGTACAGGAAAGCCAGCGCACACCAGGTGCTGCCTTCGTTGATTATCCTGCGGAAACCGCTTCCCACAGCTCTGCTGAACAGCGGATCGATCTCAACAGTGAACAGCAGATAGAGCAGCGTCCAGCCCAAAAGCTTAAAGGTTAAAGTGTAGCTGCTGATCTCTTCCTCGGGATCGCGCTTGCGCAGCACCAACGAAGCCAGCATCAGACCGGCCGCGGGCAGACCTAGCTGAAGAACGTACAGCCTGCTAAGCCGCTGAAATACGCTGACCAGCTCATCGGAATGGAACAGATCGTATAAGGTCAGACCCGCAGGAGCGAGTAGTATCGGCCAAAACACCGCCGCAAAATAGGCCAGCGCCCAGTTGAGCAGCGCCTTGCGCTTATTAAGCGTGGCCCAGAACGTCAGCACCAAAGCGATCAGCACCAGCAGACAGATAGCCAACAGCCCTTGGTTGCAGGCTTCAATACCCACCATAAGGGCCAAGAGGCACATATTGAGATGCGCATGGCTAATGCTCTCATCGATATGGCGGTAGTATGCGGACAAAAGACCATAGCCCACGCTGACGGCCACCATAGACAGACCGATCTGGAATGCGGTATGCTCCCAGCTGTACATCACCAAAGCGGTGAATAAGCTCAGGAAAGCAAAATTAAGATAGCTGAACAGATTATTTAAGGAGCCGCTTATGCCCCGGCGATAGCGCAGCACATCGAACAGCACATAAAGTGCCCAGAAGGACAGTATGGCAAAAGAGGTTATCGCCTCACCGCATTTGGGACGATGGCATTCATAGTAAATTACCAGATAGCCCAGAGTGGCGGCCAAATTCACATTGCCGACCCAAAGCCACATGCGGCCACGATAAATTGTCAGCAGAGTCATAACGCTGAGCAGCAGCATATAAACCGTGACAAATAACGGTTCTGTCTCGGAGCCAATAAACAGATTTGTGTATCCGGCAATCAGCCCGATGACCAGCAGCGAAGAGCGCTTCATGTACTCTGCCAAACCATACACGACGATCAGCAGAACACAGGCTATGCCAAAGGCAACAGTATTGCTCAGCAGCTCCAAAACCGTACACGACGCGTAGGTCATCACAAAGCTGATGGCCAGACCCAGACCGATCAGCACCTCGGCATAGCTGCCATATTTTTCGCGCTTGTGCAACAGCAGACCGATACCCAGGGACACGCCTCCGGCCAAATATCCGGACAGCAGCTTGACCCAGGGATTAAAGAATACGTAAGGAGCTATGAGCTTTACGAAAATACCCGCGGCTATAATGACTACAACTGCGCCCAGCTTATTGAACAGATTGCCGAGCATATAGCCGGTTACATCGCTGCCGCTGTTGTCCTTATTCGCCTGGACAGCCGTGGTACTGCTGCCAGCAGGAGCGGCTGCTTTCTGCAGTGACGCGTTGTAATCGATGGGCTGCCGAGCAGGCTCAGCCTGCGGGACGGCCTGAGATAGCGGCTGCGCAGTAGCTTCAGACTGCGGGACAGACTGGGCGGGCTGCTGTGCTTTTGCCTCAGAGGCTAACGCCGGAGCAGGCACTGAAGCCCGCTGCGCCGCAACGCTCGCCGCGGCTGCCGAAGCGGCGGACAATTCCCCCGTGGTGACCGCTTCTGTATCGCTGGTTAGGATATCGTTCCAGGTCAAAGTGCCAGCCTGTTTAGGCGCTGGCGCTGGCGCCGCCTCAGCGACAGAGCCTGGCTGAGGAGACTTCTGCGGTTCAGCACCTGCAACGGGCGCACGAGAGGGCGAGGCTATACTGCCGCTGGCCAAATTAGCCTTTAAGCTGGCTACCTCGGCGCTAAGCCGCTTAATACGGCCAGAAAGCACCACTGTCCATATCCATAGTCCTATAGGCAGTACGACAGCGAAAAGAAATAATAGCGCTATAATGCTGAATATTATAAAGTCTTCCACACAGTCTCCTTATGCCCAATGCCATTTAGTTAAGGATTCGCGACATTACTATTGCCACTGCCCGTCCTGCTCAGGTTCAGGTACAGGTACAGGCATATTCTCAATGCTTTCGGGGACAGCGGCATTATCTGCCTCTGCTCCCGCCGCATCCTGCTCCGCAGCTGCTGCTTCCTGCCCGCCAGCAACTTTGGCTTGTTTGGCTGTGCCTTTATCTCCCTTTTTGGCACTTCCGTCATGGTGATAGTAGTCAAGAGCACTGATATTCTGAGCCGGCGCGATAGCAGGCTTGGGATAAGCGTAGTCCTGATAATGCTCGTCTGTCGAAGCAGGGGGAGAAGGAGGATTGAGCAAGCTTACCACGGGATTTTTATAGCGTACATCTATACTTTTTATAGGCTCACTCTTTTGGCGCCACAGATCCATTAAAGCCAGAGCCCTTTTGCGCTTGGAGGGAAGATCTCTCAAATCTCCTATCTTAACGACTATGGGCTTCCCCTTAAACTTAACCTCAGCCGTCAGAGACATGGTACCATCTAAACGGTAGGCCAGCATATTCGCGCCAAAGGCTTCCCTAAAGGCTTTATCGGCCTCCAGGCAGTATGCGATAGGCTCAGCCGACATAGCTCCATGAACGGGCACACCGCGCACCAGCTTCAGTTTAGGCAGCTTGCATTTCGCATCTTTAACCGGACCTAAAATGATGCCATTTTGCGTCACCGCGGCCCAAGGCTGGCTGGCGTTATTCGTATACACCTGAATGGCCGCCGGAAGCTCCTGAACCTTAATCACCACCACACCGCTCGGCAAATAATGCAGGGAAGCGCCGCTCAGCTCAGGCATTTCCTTTACCCTCTGAGGTATGCCCTGAAGCCAATAGCTCCAATAATAGCAATCGGAACGCCGCGAAGAGGCGAAAGCGGCATGAAGCGATGAGGCAGCTACTATAGACTCGCTCGGCACATAGACATTGCCCTCAACCTTGACATAGCTAACCGCAAACACGTCTGACAGGAAAAACACAAGCTGGGCTATTCCAAACAGAACTAGCAGCGATCTTTTGCGCAGCTTACGGAAGGTATCTTTGTCCACGTGCTGACTCATACGCATTCCTCCGGCATCACAATCATTAGCTTAAGCAATGGCCAATAGATCCATATCCTAACTCCCCATAAAGGATGGCAATGTTCACAAGCTGGCAATTAGCTAACATGTGAACATCCATTCCTAGTTCAGGCAGTACAGACTTCAGAGCTGCAGGCCAGTGCCTCGGCAGCCTTGGCCGCACAGCTGGTGATATCTCCCGCGCCCAGGAAAAGCACTATATCACCCTCTCGGCAATATGAGCTAAGGAAAGCGATTATATCTTCATGAGTAGGAACAGCCACAACCTCGGGAGCATGCTCGCTGGAGCGCACAGCATCGACTACAGTATACATGGAGACCCCTGGAATTGGCTCTTCGCTGGAGGCGTAAATGTCCGTTACCAGCAGCATGTCCACATCGTCGAAGCAGGTCGCATATTGATCCTTGAAAAACCTGGTGCGCGTGTAACGATGCGGCTGGAATACAGCGATTACGCGTTTGGCCGAACCGGTATGAGCGGCGTGGATAGCGGCTTTAATCTTGCTGGGATTATGGGCATAGTCATCGACCACCACAATCCCGTTGGCTCGGCTTAATATCTGGAAGCGGCGGCGAACTCCGCTAAAATTCGCCAGCTGGCGCGATATATCGGAGAAGTCTAGGCCGACCTCAACGCCTACAGCAACCGCTGCCAAAGCGTTCTGCACATTATGCGTACCGGGAACCGGAAGACGCATTACGCCCAGCTCACGGTCGCGCCAAAAAACCGTACACCGCGAGGTATAGTTATCCAGTTCAATGTTGACCGCTCTGATATCCGCCTCGGGATCTAAGCCATAAGAAAGCACCCTGCATTTAACTTCAGAGCGCATTTCCTTAATGCCGGGATGATCGTAGCAAAGGACGGCCAGGCCATTCTCACCCACGCGTCCGATAAAGCGCAAAAACATTTCCTTGACACGGCTGCTGGTAGCATTGTGATCGTACCCGCAATCGCTGAATGCCTGGGCGGACAGATTAACGTCGGCATCGATACTGGTCACCACCGCGATCTCCGGAGCCAGCTCCACAAAGGAGGCGTCGGATTCATCGGCTTCGGCGACAAAATAGTCACCGGTTCCCAGCTTGGCATTGGTGCCCATACTGTTGATCACACCGCCGACAACAACAGTAGGCTTCATGCCATATCCCTCGAGCATGCTGGCCACCATAGAGGATGTAGTGGTTTTTCCGTGAGTTCCGGCTATGGCGATCCCCACCCGCGCATTAAGCAGCAGGCTCAGCATTTTACCGCGCTGAATAACGCGGATTCCCAAACGTTCGGCCTCGAGACGCTCTGGGTTGTCTCGGGGAACCGCTGATGAGACCACTATCAAATCGGCACCCTTCACATTGGCGGGATCATGGCCGCGATATATCTCGGCTCCCAGCTCTTTAAGGCACTCCGTTATTCTGTTTGTCCTCAAATCTGAGCCGGAGACCTTATATCCCATCTGCAGCAGAACTTTGGCGATTCCGCTCATGCCGATGCCCCCAACGCCCACAAAATGGACATGCCGGAATTCAATATGATCTATATTATCCATGGTTTAAACTCCAATAAAGGAGGCGATGAAAAAGCGCAGTTTTAGCAGAGCTGGCGACACGCGCACAGCTATCCAGGTATTAATAGTATTTGAAAGCGCCCACAGAAGGTACCGTCACTAGCCTAACTGAATGACACTGATACTCTAGGGGATTAATATGCTTCAAGCTAGCTTGCGCTCACTAAACGACATCAGCGTATACCATATTCGCCAGGCTTAGAAACTTGGCAGAACAAATTAGAGGTTACGCAAATACTATCTCATCGCCATCCTTAATTCTCAAATGTTAACTTTTTATA
>JAFSXO010000097.1 GCA_017444045.1 bacterium
ACAGCAGCGACGACCCCTCGGCAACAAAGCCGGACATGGACAATGCGTTTGCCGAGCTGGCAGAGATTGACGACGCCATCGCTAAATTGGCAAAAGCTAGCGGAGCTTCGGAAGATAAAGACGATAACGACGAGGAGCAGAAGCCGAATGACTGAACATGACAGCCTAACCGATGAACATGACAGCCTAATCGATGACGACGTTATCGCTCCCTACAGCACCGATCCAGACAGATCCGACAGCAGCCGTCTGGTTCCCGAGGATTACGAATTCGACATCAGCGGCCCCGAAGCAGAAAGCGACAACCCAGACGCTAAAGATCGCAGCGCCCGCCGGACAAGTGCTGACAGGCCAAGAATTATAGACTACGCAGCCAAAAAGGCAGCAGCCAGCCTTGAAGCCGAAAAGTCTGCTATCAGGCAGAACATGCCCTACACTACCGTTAATATTTTTCTGTATTTAGCGGTATTTTTCACCGGCATAGTCTCCTGTCTCAGCCCTACAACGCTGAGATCCTACGGCATTCAGACATCAACACTATCGGTAGCCATCCTTTTGGAGATTAGCGTACTATTAATTCTCGGCTATTTTCAGGCCAACTACACCAAACGCTTCCGCTATGCCCTGCTGGCTTGCGGCATCATAACCCTAGCAGAAGCCGGCATACTTTTTTATTTCTCCCCGCTGCGCTCCTGACAGCCCAGCCCGTATGGCCATGTAATATGTAATATGGTTCAGAGTATAGTTAGTATGGTTAGCCGTAAGGGAGGCCCCATGAATCATCCTTTTGACAAAAATATCGCTCAGGTCCTTTTCACCAAAGAGCAGCTGCAGAAGCGCATCGCCGAGCTAGGCCAGCAGATCTCGCAGGATTACGGCCAGGAAGAGATTGTGGTGATCTGCGTCCTAAAGGGAGCAGTCCCGTTCTGCGCGGATTTAGTGCGCCACATAACCTGCCCGATGGCTATAGACTTTATGGCCGCCTCAACTTACGGGGGCACTTCTGCCTCGTCAGGCGTGGTGCGCTTTCAGAAGGACATAGAAGAGGATGTCTACGGGCGCCATGTTCTGTTCGTGGAGGACATTATCGATTCTGGGCTTACCCTGCGTTATTTAACTGACCACATACGCCTGCGCCACCCCAAAAGCCTGAAGATATGCTGCCTGATGGACAAGGCGGTAAAGCGCAAGACCGATCTGCATCCCGATTACGTTGGCTTTGACCTCGGCGATCATTTTATTGTCGGCTACGGCTTTGATTACGAGGAAAGCTACCGCAATATGGACTATATTGGCGTGCTCAAGCCAGAGGCGATAACATCTTAATGACACTGCCTTTTTTCACGCCAGCGACACCTTATCTCAAAAACTATTGACAAATTGAAATAAGGAGACAAAAAGTGGGTGCTTATTTCAAAAAGTATGAAACAAGCACCCACTTATCCCTAATAAACTATACTCGCTATACAGCTTCTAAAATATAACTAATAGACGAACGGCATAACCACATCGCCGTTATCGCCGCTGTCGGCAGGCGTTGGCTTCAGCGCAGGCGTTGGCGCTGGCGTTGGTTTTGGTGCTGCCGTTGGCTGGCTAACGGCCTTGCGCTGCGGTTCAGAAACAGCCGCCTGGCCAGCCCGAGGCTGCTCGGCTTTATTAGCCTTAGCGCCCAATTCCAGAACGAGGAAATGACCCTCGACCCCGAAACGGCGAATGTCGCAATTCAAATTAACGGGAATTTTCGGCCAAGGATTAATGGTGATCACATCGTCATCAATAGAGACCACACCTTTAAGGCTCTCCTTGCCGGCGAGCTTCTGATTGACCACCGACATAAGCAGACGCCGCAGGAAGCCAGGCATAGGCATCATCTCAGCGGCCCAGAAGTTCTCAAATACTATGCGCAGATTATTGTGCTTGGCTTCCGGCTTAAGATCGACAGCGAACGGGAAGACTATCCCCTTGCGCACCTCGCCGCGGATAGTGACGCGCTCCCCGGCCATAGCAAAGCCCAGGTTGCGAATATCCACCGGCAGACCCTTAAGCGCATCGCGCGTTTTGTCGCACTCCAAAAAACGGTTCAGCAGACCGGCCGCTACGCGAAAGACCAAATGCTCAACCCTTATATTGGCCGTCTTTAACATCTCATCTTTGGGCAGGCTTAAGTCCAGATTCTCCACATAAAGCAGACCAGCAGACAGAGCCATTCCCTCCAGCCGCCCAGCCTTCAGATTTATATCTTTGAATTCTAAGCGCAAGCGCACCCGCCCAGCCTGCAAGTCAAAGCCTACGGACACATTCTCAATGCCCAAACTATTTACTATCTGCTGAACCGTGCCGAGCAGTTTCACAATTTTTGCGCTCATAATCGTTTACACTACCTTTTTTTCATCTATGCACTGACGGGCTTGGACGGCGCTGCGGACGGAGCAGAAGAAGCTGACTGAGACGCTGCTGCGTTCCCAGCTTCCGTCTTTTTAGACGCCGAAGAATCAGCTGATGAAGCTGCAGGCGCAGCCGTATCACTCTTTTCCTGATGGTCAGCAGGCTTGCTTTCGCTGACCGATGAGGAAGCATTATCTGTTTTATAAAAGCCGTGGCCCTTAAAAATCACGCCGCAGGGAGCAATAATCTTATGCAGGGCCTGGGCATGACAATGCGGGCATTCAGTAAGAGGCGCATCGCTCGAATGCTGCAGCGCTTCGCAGGTCTGATGGCATTCAGCGCAGCGATACAAATAAATAGGCATAAGCGAACCTGTCCTATTAAATCCAGACCAGACTATTCCTGAGCCAGCATAGGTCCAGACGTGAGCACGACTTCTACAGCGTTTTTATTGACGGTCAGAAAGTCTACGGAGTGCAAAAAGGTATCGCCGTGCAGGCTGTAAACCTTGGCATTGGTAACCGCGAAAAAGTCGCGGGCGCGCACGTTGAGCTCATCGGTAAGCCGGGAATCGGCAACCAAGTAAATCTCGCCTTCGATTCTGTGATTGTGCGTATAAATGGTTACCTGTTTACGATCCTTAGGGATACGGAGCGACATATCGATCTCCTTATAATATCAAAACCTTATAATATCAAAATGCAGGCCCGCCACATTAAGCATGACGAGCACTGCACAGACAAGCGCTAACGTCAGCACTCTGCAGAGCGCCAAATCAGCTAACTATTTAGGATTCACGCAGTTGGGCACTTCTTCGCCGGCAGCAAAGCATTTAGCGATACGCGCAGCTTCAAGGCCGGTAACGCGCTCAGCCTGAGCGGTAGAAGCGCCGATGTGGTGCGAGCCGTAGCATCTGGGGTGCTTGGCCAGGGCGCAGTCGAAATCGGCGGTCGCAGTGCCGGGCTCCTGCGGGAATACATCAAGACCGCAGCGCAGACCCTTGCTGTCCAAAGCGGCCAGCAGGGCATCGTTGTCGACGATATCGGCGCGGGAGGTATTCAGCAGAATGGCCTTGGGCTTCATGGCTCCGATGAACTCGGCATTGATCATGCCGCGCGTGGATTCGCAGCTGGGCACGTGGATAGAAATGATGTCGGCCTCTTTGGCGATATCCATGAGGTTTTCACAGCGCTTAATGCCCATTTCGGCAGCCTTTTCGGGGGTGAGGCAAATATCATAAGCGCAGATCTCCACCTCAAACCCGCGCAGGCGTTTGATCAGCTCGCTGCCAATATTGCCGGTGCCAACCAGACCCACGGTTTTGCCCTTCAGACCATCGGCCTTGCTGCCGAATTCCTTCTTGTTCCACTTGCCAGCGCGCAGCTCAGCTACACAGTCGGGAATGCGCCGCTCGATGGACAGCAGAAGAGCCATAGCCAGCTCAGCTACGGCCACGGAGTTCTTGCCAGGGCAGTTGGCCACGCGCACGTTGCGCTCGGTGGCACAGTCTACATCAATAGTGTTATATCCGGAACCGGCGCGAATGATCAGGCCCAATTTGGGAGCAGCTTCCATAGCCGCTCTGGTGACCTTGGTAGAGCGCACTACCAAAATATCGACATCGCCGAGATTATTCGGCAGATCATCAGCCGTAAGAGACGGCATACTCACCACTTCGGCTCCAGGAATAGCCTCAAACGCTTCGATCGCCACAGGGCTGATCTTATCGGCCAACAGAATCTTCATAACCAAAACCATCCTAAAAAATGTGACAGATAAACATTACAAAACAGCGCCAAGCCACACGACTGCGCTGGGCAGATTTTCACGAAGACTATCTATATTCCCTGCTTATTTCTTGCGCTCGATGAGATGGCGCAGAGCATCGGGACGTATAGCGCGCATTTCTGCCTGGTCGGCGCTGACGATATCGGAGTTGACCAGATCGGCCAGCGATTTTTCCATCGTCTGCATACCGATGTCGCGGCTGGTCTCCAGCACTGAGTAAATCTGATACGTGCGATTTTCGCGGATAAGCGAGGTAACGGCCACCGTGCCCAGCAAAATCTCGCGGGCAGCCACGCGGCCCAAACCATCCTTGCGCGGCAAAAGCGTCTGAGCCAAGATTGCCTTAAGCGTACCAGCCAGCTGAATGCGGGCCTGAGACTGACGCTCGGCAGGCAGCGCGCTGATCACGCGGTCGATAGCGCCTAAAGCGTCGGGGCTGTGCAAGCTGGCCAGAACCAAGTGACCGGTTTCGGCCGCGGTAAGCGCCAGCTCAATGGTCTCGGGGTCTCGCATCTCGCCGACGAGAATGACGTCGGGATCCTGACGCAGGCCGCGCTTGAGCGCGTTGGCGAAGGAATTGGTATGGCGCCCAATTTCGCGCTGGGTGACGATGCCCAGACCGGGCTGCAGCACGAACTCAATCGGGTCCTCCAGGGTGAGCACGTGGCAGGGACGCTCGGCCAGGATCAGGTTGGCCAGACAGGCCAGAGTGGTCGATTTACCGGTACCTGTAGGACCGGTGCACATGATAATGCCCGCCGGCGCCAGCAGCTGCTCTTTAACCTGCCAGGACAGGCCGATCTCTTCAAACGTAGGCACGCGGGTGGGGATCAGACGCAGGGCAGCGCCAGGGCCGGTGCGATCGAAATAGGCATTGAGACGGAAACGGCCTAAATCCCGGATTTCCAAAGCCAAGTCAAGCTCCAGATTCATCTCCCATTCTTTGCGGCGCGAATCCTCCAGCACGGAGAAAATCAGCTCGCGCACCTCGAACGCAGAAAAGGATTTATAGCCAGGCAGAGGGACCAATTCGCCCACGCGGCGCACCATAGGCGGCATACCGGACTTTAAGTGCAAGTCAGAAGCAGACAGCTGGACAGCCGCACGCAAAAGCGGAGTGGCGTCAACAGGACCGTTAGATGAAGAAGATGATATTTTGGCCACAATGCCTCCGATAGTAAATGCCAAGCTGCCTGCCCGCGCCTGGCAAGGCGCGCAGACAAAGCAGCTGCACTAATAAAATACAGTGCTTATTTTTAGGCACAAGAGGCAAATTTCCCCCTTGTGCGCTTCAATGAAGAGCTGATAATTAAAGGCTAGGCAGCTCTGAAGGTGGCGGCTGTTTATTTAATGATCCTGACTGCCTGAGGATGTTCATCTATGAACTGCTGCTCATCGAAGCCAAATTCGCATTTTTCGAAGGTGATGCTGGCCGAGCCGTCCTTGTTAAAGAAATCACCCTTGTTGCCGATAAAGCGACATTCTTTAAAAAGCGCATCGCCAGAAGACAGACTCAGCAGCGTATACTGCTTGCAGCGGGTAAATTCACACTTAGAAAAGCGCAGGCCGCTGCTGCTGTTGATCTCCAGCATACCGTAGGAGCAGTCGTGAATCCGGCAGGAAATCGCGGTAAGACCCTTGATACCGTAGCCTGATATGCCATAGGCACCGCATCCGTAAAGGTCCATAGCTTTCAGACATACATTTTCACAGTTATCAAATGCCACCACGCTGCCGCTGCAAACGCCGGGCTCTACCTCGTGGCCCATAGTCATGCCCACCATAGTTACATTGACGCAATGCTTAAACTGTATTACGTTGCTGTAGGCATCCTCGGTAACCAGGCGAGTCTTGCTGTTGTCTCCGTCTTTAGCGCGCAGCGTAAGGCCGCTGACGTTTACTACGGTGAGTTCGCCGCTCTCCCACATGATGTGGGGATGCTCGGCATTCCAGTCCAGGCCTTTTTTAGCTTCAGAGTTGAAATACTGGGAGAAATTGTAGGTTCCCGGCTTCAGAATGATCTCGGTATTGTTGTCTATAGCGCTGAGGAGCTCGATAACATTGCTGACTTCAACCTGTTTGACCTGTGCGGCAGCCAGCAGCTGCGGGGCGCTGCCAAAGGAAGGCAGAGACGCCGTTTCGGCCTGAACGGCGGGAGAAGCAAAGGCCAGCAGACAGCATAGGCCTGCGGCGCAAAGATTAAACTTGCACTTGTTCATATTATCTCCATTACAAAACAATGGCATTGAGCTAGGATTCAACGACATTGAAGATGCTGATTCATATGCAATTATAATCACGTTTACGCCAGCTTACAAGCCAGCACTATACGCGGAACTTCACAAAGATAGAGTTTGCGGCTCAAGCTAAGCAGTCAAAAAGCTAAAGTAGGGAGCTTTTAGGACTGTCTGGCATAGCGACCGCAGCCAACGCAGGAATTGCCCGCAGCTTAAGGAATATAATCTAATTGTATTCACAAAAAGTCGGAGGCATCGCAATTATGTCAAACGTCCAGGCCCTGGGCATGATCGAGACAAAAGGTTTGGTTGGCGCCATTGAGGCTGCCGACGCTGCAGTAAAGGCAGCGGCAGTTACTCTGGTTAAATACGGCAACGCGCAGGGCGGCTTAGTGTCTGTCCACTTCCGCGGCGACGTCGGTGCCGTGCAGGCTGCTATTGACGCGGGAGCCGCCGCAGCCAGAAGAGTTGGCCAGCTTATTGCTGTCAAAGTGATCCCAGCTTTCGCTGAAGACGCCAACGAGATACTGTTTGAAAAGACCCCCGAAGGCCGCATCTAAATTTTAAAAAGATTAAATACTTAGGGGAGCCCTTTGATATATTAGGGCTCCCCTTTTTTTATCATAGCTTATACTTTTTAGGAGAAATCATAGCGCCATCCCAGCACAGCAAAAGACATAGCTTTGTCCAGACGCACTAGCGCAAAATCATTGCAGACGCAACTGTATTGCCGGGCGCACCAGGCCACCGGACCAATGCACAGGCGTGCCTTCCTCCCCGACCTCTCCATAGCCGCCGACCTCTAAAGCGAAATCGCCTTCAGAGCCGGGCGTGCGCAGCCACCACCAGCCGCCGGCTCCCTGCTCCTCGCTTTCCGAATCGGCATGCTTCATGCCGCGCTCCCGAGCATAGGGCGAAGGCAGGCACACGGCAAGCTCCCCACCGGCGCAGAATTCCTCAAACTCATAAAGGCTGAGCACAAACACGCGGTCCTCGGTGTCCTCACCGCCATCGGTGTCATATTCCTCATTGCCGTCGTTAAAGACCTCGGTCAGCATCAGCTCTCCGCGCTCAGCCTCGCTAAAAGCCTGCCGCAAAAAATCCTGATTGAGCCAGCGGCGCAGATCGCAGTCCCGCCAGGTTATGTCCTGCTCATGGCCGTGATAGCAGCGCGCCTCAAGTCCGTAAACAGACAGCGCCAGCAGTCCCTCGTCCGAACGCCCCAGCACCGCCCATTTAATGGCCTGCGGCTGGCCGTCAGCCGCAAAGGGGTAGCTGCCCAGCTCGATAATATCGCCTGTTTTCGCGTTTTTCCAAGACTGCGCCATTATTTGCCCTCCGCGGCAGCCTTTGCCGCCTTAGCATCGCTCTTCATCTGCGGCACACCGGCCTCGCGCTTGGCAGCCGCAGTAGGCGTTAGCGCCTTCATGTATTCCCGCAGCTTGTCCGAGGCCTCCTTGGCCTTCGCGCGCCATTCCTCAGCGGCCTTAGCATCGGCCGCAACTCCATGGCCATACTCATAGCACTCCGCCAAAAGCTCCATAGCCTCGGGATCTCCCATAGCTGCCACGCGGTTAAGGCACTTAATCGCCGCGTCATAATCTACGGGCGTGCCCGTGCCGGTAAGGTAGCATTTAGCTAAATTGCTTATCCCTAAGGCGTCTCCAGCATCAGCTGCTATCTTAAACGCCTTAAACGCGCCTTCGGGGTCCTTCTTTTCCACGCCTATGCCCTCGAGATAGCACTTGCCCAGCATATTCAGGCTCTCGCAGTCTCCAAAATCGGCAGCCTTGCGCAGCCAGACGACGCCGGCCGACATATCCTCGGGAATCCCAATGCCATTCAGATAGCAGTTGGCCAGGCTGCGCATGCAGGGAATGCTCCCCAGGCTGGCACCGCGCCGGAACCAGTTAACCGCTTCCGCAACATCCTTTTTTATGCCGACGCCTTCCATAAGGCAGCGCCCCAGAACATCCATCGCCGCGACCTCTCCGCTGCTGGCAGCCTGCCGATAGCATTCAGCCGCTTTTTGTGGGCTCTGCTCCACCCCGGCACCAGTCATATAGCAGTTGCCCAAGCTGCAAAGGCTCTGAAGATCTCCGCCCTTGATCGCATTTACGTAAAGCTCAGCGGCTTTTTTGGCATCGGCCTCGACGCCCCAGCCGTGCAGATAGCAGTCGCCCAGACAGCCTATAGCGCTGGGCGAGCCTTCGGCAGCGGCTTCCTGCATGAGCGACACCGCCTTGGCCATATCGCGCGGCACTCCCAGGCCCTCTAAATAGCACATGGCCAGATTGCGCTTGCCCTCGGCCTCTCCTAGCTGAGACGCCAGCTTGAACAGCTCGATGGCCTTGCCCGCATCAGGCTTCACGCCCAGCCCCTGCAGATAGCAGGTGCCCAGAATATCGGCGGCAACACCGTTCTTCATAGACAGCGCGGTGTTCAGAAGCTTAATAGCCTGCTCCGCATTGCGCGGCACGGCCAAGCCATGCAGATACATCAGCGCCAAATCGGTCATAGCCTGACTGCTGCCCTGCATCGCCGCGCGCTGCAGCCAGGTCAGCGCCGCCTGCGGATCGGGCTTGGTGCCTATGCCGTTCAGATACATATCGGCCACGCGGCACTGCGCCGCGACGGAGCCCAGCTGCGCCCCCTTAAGATACCAGTTGAAGGCTTCGCTTAAGTTTTTCTCCGCACCGTCGCCGCTTAAATACATAAGCCCAAGGTTGCGGCAGGCGTTGGCCGAATGGCCCTTGGCGGCAAGCTCAAAGCATTCCTTAGCCTTTGCCTTATCCACAGCCGTTCCCTTGCCGGTCAGGTAGCACAGCCCCAGCCCGTTAAAGCCCTCGGGATGATGCAGGCCAGCCGCCTTCTGACAATACAGAAAGCCCTTGGCCGGATCGGCGGGAACGCCGGTACCCTGCAAATAGCAGGCCGCTAAATTGTTATACGCCTCGGCACTGCCCAGATCTGCAGCCTTTTTAAACCATTCCACGGCTTTGGCGGCATCGGCAGGCACTCCGATTCCGTCCAGACAGCAGCGGCCCAGATTGTTGAGCGCCCGGGCACAGCCGTGTGAAGCGGCCTGCTCGTACCACTTGATAGCCTCGGCCACATCGCGCTTTACGCCGACGCCCGTCTCATAGCATACGCCCAGTCCGTTCTCGCCCAACGGGTAATGCTGCTGCGCCGAGAGCTGTGTCCACTTATACGCTTCGGCGGCATTGGCCTCGGTGCCGATACCATAAAACAGGCATTTGCCGCACAGATACTGGGCAATAGGATGGCCAGCCTCCGCGGCCTTCAGCATGACCTTATAGCCTTCCTGAGGCTTGTTCTCCTCAAACAGCTTACGGCCGCGCTGATAGCTGTCGTTACCAGGCCAGGCCTTCTGGCTGTCGCCAACCTCTGAAACCGCATGGACAGCAGGAGACAGCGCCGCCGCGCTTCCCGCCCCATTGCCCAGAACTTCCGCAGAGGCTGCAGACGAAAGAGCCAGACCGATAGGAAAAACCATTGAAAAAGCTAATGCGCGCCAATTGTACCGCAAAATATGCTCCTCACCGTTCGCGAATAAATAAAAAAAGGGATGCGTTATTCCAAACGGAACCCGCATCCCATTGGCAGGGGCAGCAGGGATCGAACCCGCGGCCTACGGTTTTGGAGACCGTCGCTCTGCCAGCTGAGCTATACCCCTAAAAACCTACGCGACAAGACCCGTCGCGAACGGAAAGATTATACACTATCTGCAGAAATAATGCAAGAGCTACTGCAAATACCCAGGCGAACAGTCACTGCCGGTAACTAAACACTGTCTAACTACCATTGAAAGGATAGTTCAGCTACATCAGCGGCCATCAATACTCTGTCCGCTCGGCATACCCCAAAAACTCGCGCATACCGTTCTCAGTCAGCAACGGCGGGTTGTTCTCCACTCCCGGCGTGACCAAGCCTACAGCCTGCAGTTCAGCGCCGCGCGTTCCGCCCTTGCTCTTCTCGGGAACTACATTGCCCTGGCGGTCATACCAGGTGTTGTCTACATTGCCAATCGATACATTATACGAATGGCACAGCTCGTGGAAGAATACGACCACCGGCGCCCGCTCGGACCATTCACTTTTCACATCGAAAGCGACCTTGGTAGTGTTGTAGTGCACCCAGCTGTCGCTGCCCACTCCCTTCTGATCGTATCCGGGGCTGAAGGTGCAGCTGCTGCCATAGTGCGTCTGCTTAATTCTGACCTGGTGCCCAGTTTTGCTCACCTCATCAAAAAGCAGATGACCATGCTCGGTATTGGCCAGAAACTCTAAATCGGAATTGATGCGATCGTTATCGATCTGGTCGGGCATTTTAGCGACAAAATTCTCGGGAACAGCAACGGGTTCAATCGTTTTAGCCGCTCTGTCACTGCCGTCGGCGATGATGGCATCGCCGCTTCCGGAACTGATGGCCAGATCGCTGCCAGCCCCGCCCTCGAGATGATCGCTGCCAGACGCGCCAATCAGCAGATCGTCGCCTTCGCCGCCATAAAGCTTATCGTCTCCCTTGCCGCCGACCAGGGTATCGTCACCGGCACCGCCGTAGAGCTCATCGCTGCCCTCGCCACCGTCGAGATAGTCCTTTCCCGCGCCGCCCTCGAGAACGTCATCGCCACCCAGCCCATAGAGAGTATCATTGCCCTCACCGCCGGACAGATGATCCTTCCCATTGCCGCCTTCAAGGTAATCGTTACCAGCTCCGCCCTCTAAGCGATTAATATATCCGTCACGCGGGCCAACATCTAAGCCATGGGCTACAATAATGTCATCGCCAGCGCCGCCATTGATAACGTTGGAGCCGTAATTGTCGAAAATCAGATCGTTTCCGGAGCCAGCGATAATGTAATCATCGCCAGCGCCGCCAGTTATGCGCAGTGAATTGGTCACGCGCTCATCTACGGTAATAGTGTCGTTGCCAGCGCCGCCATCGATAATTAAATGACGCGCATCGGACTTGGTGTAAGCTGTTTTCTCACCATTGATATCGACAACAATGCCTCCGTCCTCACCCGGGGTGACGAGTATCTTGTCATCCTTTTCTGTGCCCTGCGCCAGAAGCGCATCCTGCCTGTCAAAATAATCAAAACGATCGTATATTTTGCGGGCATCGGGTCCCAGACTATCGGGATCCAACGGCGCTTTAGCCCCCAGCGATACCTGATCGCTTACACTGGCTTCCTGGGTAGAATCTGCCGCTTCAGTGTTGGCCTTGGCTTCGGCACGGGCAGACGCAAAAGAGACACCGCCTACAGACAAATCATTAACGCAGATCATAGATATTATTATCACACTTTAAACCAAATAAGTAAAGCAAAATATAACCAAACTCCGCATCAGCTATCCAATATCGGCAACTAAGCGTCAGCTTTCCTCATCATCGACAATCGGGCTGACATTGACGATCTGATCGCGGGGCCAGACCAGATCGATGCGCACCCACAGACGCGTACCCGGAGGCATCGGATGCTTAGGAACCAGCGCACATTCGGTTTCCCAAAGCGTGTCGGTAAGCTGAACAATATGCTTGTCGGGATGGTTAGCCACCACGCAGGCTTCCACAGCCTGGCACTGCTGCTTCTCCAGATAGCGCAAAATCCAGTAACTGCGGCGGTCACGCTCTAGCTGATCGGCCTGGGAGGTGCGCAGCTTGGTCACCGTCAGGCACTGCTGCAGACGCTCCGTGGTATAGCGAGGTTCTGCGCCCCCGACCAAGGCCTTAAGCTGCCGCTGCATCAGCAGATCGTGATAGCGGCGAATAGGCGAGGTTACCTGAATATAATGCTCCAGCCCCAGCCCGCTGTGCGGTGAATCATCGGTGCTCATCACCCCGCGGTGCATATAACGCTTACATGCGTAGGCTATAGCTGGATCGTATTGCGCCATCTCATCGATGGGCTTTTCTGGAGGCTCCTGAGTCCTATAAATAGCTGGGAAACCGCCATTGAACAAAGCTTCTGCCCCCAGACGGTTGGCCAGGATCATCATTTCGCTGACCAGCTTCTGCGAGGGCTCGTTGGGGGATTCCCTGACAACAACTATCTCCCAATCCGGCTTAACCTTAACCTGCACCCTGGGGAAGGGAACCAGCAAAGCTCCTTTAGCCTTGC
>JAFSXO010000098.1 GCA_017444045.1 bacterium
GCAGCCTGCCAAGCTGGCGCAGCCCTCAGGCCAGAGCCCAGCTTAAAACGATCGCCTTCAGCAGCATCAAGACGCCTTACTTCAAGCCTATTTTTACCTATACTGCCGATATAGACACCTACAGTACCTGCCCGCGCCTGTATAAGTTCCGCTACGCTCTGCAGGCCGAGCCTGTAGAGTACCGTTCGACCATCAAGGGGCTGCTGGTGCACCAGACTCTGGAGGACATAAACCGCGCCATAATCAAGGAAGGGATGACGCTCCAAGAGATACACGAGCATACCGATGCCTGGATGCGGGAGAACTACAAAACTCTGATTATGGCCTACAATTCCGTCCTGTCCGACGAAGAATACCAGCAGGCCAGAGAGCAGATCGCCAGCTACGATTCCTTTATAATCGAGAACTGGGCGCGCATATGCCAGACTGAGCAGAGAATCAGTCTGCTTAAGGACGACTATGTGCTGGACGGGCAGATCGATCTGATCCTGGAGACTCCGGACAGAAAAGGCGTAGAGCTAGTCGATTTCAAAAGCAGCGCCATGCCCTATATAGACAGATCCGGAAAAATCGAAGCTTATGCGAGGCAGCTCTACGTATACTGCCACCTGATGGAGGAGCGCTGCCAGAAAAAGGTGCGCACCCTGCACCTCTATTTTTTGGGCACAAAAAACGACAGTCCCATTATAAGCTTTACCCCCAAAAGCAGCTATATGGCGAAGACTCTGACCGATTTAGACAAAACAGCGCACCGCATTATGGCCAAAGACTTTGAGCACACAGCGGAAAGATCAGCATCCTGCCGCTTCTGCGCGCTGAAATGGCTGTGCCAGCGGGATGAGGATAGCGACTGGCAGATATAAAGAGAAAACACACATCCATTGGGGGCAAAAGCCTCGCGTAAGCACTCTGCAGTTCACCTTCACTAGAGCGCCTTCATCGCCGATGGCGCAGAGGCCGCGCTGCCATGCCAGCAGTTTAAAAAGCGTTTGGCGCGAACATAGTCCGCGCCAAACGCTTTTTATGCTTTTATGCTTACTTTTGCAGAGCGTCCTCAGCCTCTTCAAGATTTTTGCAGATGGTGAGGATCTTGCTTAAGCCAGTAATAGAAAACACACTCAGTATCTGGGTAACATTGCAGACAAGAACCAGACGCCTGTCGCTTTCGCGTATCTTTTTAAGGGCCCCAATCAAGACTCCCAAACCCGTGCTGTCGATAAAGCGCACACTGTTCAGATCGACTATAAGATTGGTATGGCAGCCGGCTAAAATACCGTCAATGGTCCCTTTAAGCTCAGGAGAAGTGGAATTGTCAAGTTCGCCCTGCACTTCAACCACATGAGCGAAACATCCCGATTCGTTGATCAGTTCTTTGGAGCTTTTAATAATATTCAAATGATGTCCTCCCGCCAAGCCTGCATATCTGCAACAGCAGCACCAATAAAGAGCACTTAAGGAATAATGCCATCAAACAGACCGCTGCAGCCTGCGCCAGTCGCGCACCGGCAGGGCTTCATCTCCTTGCGGCAGCCGGCGCGCAGCTGGCAGCACACTAAGTGCCTGCCTATGCTTCTTCCTCGTCAGAATCTTCGTCAGTAAGGGTATCTTCGTCGCTGTCCATGTCAGCGCAGACATTGTCGATTCCCGCGCAGGCGCAAGCCTCAACGCTGAGCTCCTCGGGAACAATATCCTCATCTGCGGCGCCGGAATCCTTGGATGCCTCGCGTGAAGCGCGGATCTCCGCCATCAAATCCTGCATTTTGCGCTGATACTCCGTGGTAATGCGCGCAAAGCGCTCTTTGTATTCCTGGCCCATCACCGACAGCTTATCTTTGTATTCCTGGCCCATCATCGACAGCTTATCTTTGTACTCATTGGCACGGCCTTTGATCGCGGTACGGGTATTCTCTCCCGAATCGGGCGCCAAAATAATAGCCACGGCAGCGCCGACTACGGCTCCGACCAGCACTCCGCCAAGAAATCCCAATCCGCTGTCTCTATCGTCTCTCATACTGTTCACCTCGCATGCAAATTCAAAAATGAATGCTATCAGGTTAGCTAGCCGCTAACTTAACGGCATTAACCTCATATAAAATACTATATAAAAATAGTAAATTTTCTAAACATCCGGCAATATCCTGCTAAGGGCAATGCCGGCAGGCTTGCTTAATACATAACGCCGTCAACTGAGCTCTGATAATATCTGCGCGGCAGGGCAGGCTGCTGGAACTGCTGAGCGCGTCCATACAGAGGCAGCATGCTGCAGATTTTGAAAATATTCAGATCGTCCAGCAAAGATGTTTCACGCGTCAGAAGAACAGCCCGAGGCTCATTGATGCCACTTTTTTCCAGTTTCTCGGTAATCTTCGCGTAAAGCTCGTCTGGATAGCAGATGCCGTCAATAATATTGGCCTTCAGAGCCTGCTGGGCAGAGAATATGCGCCCGTCGGCCAGCTTTTCGACCTGCTGCTTGGTTAGCTTGCCCTTGCGCCCGTCGCTGACTACCTTGACAAAACGCTGCCACGATTCGGTTATAAGCGCCTGCAGCATGGCCCGCTCATCTGGCTTCATCGTGCGGAACATAGAGCCTATATCCTTGTACGATGGGCGGCCTTCGCTGTTCAGCGAAGCGATGGTGACCATCTTAACGCCCATTTTATTCATAAGCTCGGAGATCTCCGGAAGCTGCATTATTACGCCTATAGACCCGGTCATAACCGTGGGGCAGGCATATATGGAGTCGGAAGCCATAGACACATAGTAGCCACCAGAGCAGGCCTCATCCATGAAATAAGCATAGACAGGAACCTTGGCCTTGGCTTTAAAGTCGAGCAGATAGTGCAGCATTATATCAGAAGCGGTTAAGCCGCCTCCTGGGCTGTTGACTTCCAGCACTAAGGCTGCCACGTCTTCATCCTGGCTCAAAAAATCCAGGGCACTGCGCAGGTCGTTGGGAGTGCTGAAGGCGCCCACGCCATCTCCGCGGTCAGAGCTTATAACACCTTCAATCGGCAGCACCACTATCTTGGCCTTGACCGTACTGTCGCCTCGAGGCCTGATAAGCTTATAGGTGTAATTAGGAGAAGAGGTGTCGACGCTGGCACTGCTGCTTCCGCTCACGGCTTTATCTACGACAAAAAAGCAGTTTACCGCCAGGCTGATGAGCAAAAACAGCAGCAGTATAACGCAACAAATAAAGGCACAGCCTGACTTCTTGCCCTTTCCGCTTTTGGGCGGCTCTGCCGCTCCTGATTTAGCTGGCTTGGCGCTGCCGAACGGGGGCAGGCACTCCCCTAAGTCAGCGGACGGGGCAGACAGACGCTGTCCTTCCAGAGCATTGTTAAAAGAATCATCTGGTTCTGACATAATCAATTTATCTTCTGCGAAGAGAAAGTATAACCCTCCTATATTATGTCAAGCCATAAACCGCGGTATCACTAAAGCAAAGCTGAGCGAAATCACTAACTGATTTGATGTCAGCATACAGCATGAGAATGTCAATGCTTATAAGTTAACACGTTAGCTAATAGCTAATTAATAACCGGTGATGAGAATGTGCTGAGGCTTATATGGCAATATAACTATACGACTTGCTGCCTGAATTTTTGGGTGGCGACTATTATTAGAATTGCGGCCATGCCTAAGAGGACACAGGTAGGCTGCCACAATTCGAGTATGCCTACGCCGCGGATGATCACTCCGCGCAGAATGAGCAAATAATGGGTAACCGGCACGATCTGGCTGACCATCTGCAGGGGCAGGGGCAGATTCTCGGTTGGAAAGACGAAGCCGGAAAGCAGAATGGATGGCAGCATGATCATGATGACCATCATAAAGGCCTGACCCTGATTGTTGGCCAAGGTGCTGATAAAAATGCCTAATGATAAAGTTGTCATCAGAAAGGGTATGGTCATAATCATCAGCTGCAGCCACGAACCTTTAATGTGCAGATCAAAGATCAACCAAGAGACGTAAAGGATTATTTGCACTTCGCAGAGAGCCATGACCGCGTAGGGCATAATTTTACCCAGCATCATGCCCATGATACTGACTGGGCTAACCGTCACCTGCTCCATAGTGCCCTGTTCTTTTTCTTTAACAATGCTAAGAGCTGTCAGCACGATGGTAATAATCTGCAGAATAATACCAATAAGACCAGGCAGCATGAAAATATTAGTTTTAGCGGCTGGGTTGTAGAGAATACTAGCATTAACCTGAGGGAGCTGCCTGTAGCGTAGGGCGGTTTGGGCCGCGTCAGCAGTGTAGAGATTGCGCAGAGCAGCGACCACGCGCTGAGAGACCTGGGCATCTGAGCCGTCCACCAAGGCCTGGGCTTTAAGGGTGCGGGCGTAGTCCGGGGGAATGACGATAACGATTTTGCATTCGCTTTTGTCCAAACGCCGCAGAGCCTCATGACGGCTTAAATTATAGGAGGTAATATCAAGGTACTGGGTGTTATGGAGCTTGTCCAAAAGCTCACGGCTTTCCCGACTATGGGACTGATCGACCACTGCGGTGGAAACGTGCCGCACGTCAAAGTCGATGGCAAAGCCCAGCAATAGCAGCTGAATGCACGGCAGCACCAGGCAAAAGAAGATTATGATGGGATCGCGCTTGATATGCATGATCTCTTTTTTAGCGAAAGCTATAAACCCGCTCATTATTTGCCAGCCTCCTGACGTTCAATCTCTTTGGTCAGGGTTACAAAGACATCTTCGAGCGAAGGCTCAATGCTGCGGCAGCCGCTGACGCTAAAGCCGCGATCGCGCAGAAATTGGATAACAGCTTCTTCAGAGACATCGAGAGGCGCCAGCAGGTGCAGCTCCGCTTCTACTAAGGTGGCGTCTTTTAGCTTCTGATATTCCTTCAAAGCCTTGAGAGCTAAGGAGGGCTGAGATACGGCCAGAGAGAAGCGCTTCAAATCGGCCGGCTTAACTAAGGGATTGTCTTTCAGCTCTCTGGGAGTGCCTTTGGTCATCAGCCGGGAATTGTAAATATAAGCGATGTAATCGCAGCGCTCAGCTTCATCCATGTAATGAGTGGTCACGAAAAGGGTTTTTCCCTGACCGGAAAGCTCAAACAGCAAATCCCACAGGGAGCGGCGTGCGACGGGGTCGATCCCCGCTGTTGGCTCATCGAGAAAAATGATGGGAGGATCGTGGATGAGAGCGGTAGCCAGAGCCAGGCGCTGCTTCCAGCCTCCCGATAGTTTACCGGCGTCACGGTCCAGGAAGCGTTTGATATTGGTGACCTCGACAACAAATTCGGTGCGCCGGCGCAGCTCTGAGCCTCTTAATCCATAAAGACTGCCGTAGAAAGAGAGGTTCTCAGCAACGGTCAGGTCTTTATAGAGCCCGAAGGCTTGGCTCATGTAACCGATAGAGCGCTTAACGTCACGGCTTTGCCTGCCGACGTCGTAACCGTTTACTATAGCAGTCCCCGATGAAGGAGCGAGCAGACCGCACAGCATACGGATGGTAGTGCTTTTGCCGCTGCCGTTGGGCCCAAGAAATCCGAATATCTGCCCTTGGCTAACGTCAAAGCTAAGATCGTTCACTGCTGTAAAGCTGCCAAATTTTTTATACAGATTGCGGATTTCGATAGCGTTTTTTCTTGTATTCATAGGCGATCGCTCCACAGTCCAACGCTCTTGACCGTGGCAGCCATGCCCGCCTTTATGCTGGGGTTGGGCTGATCCAAACGTAGCTTGACGGCAAACACCTGGCGCCCGCGCTCTTCGGGCGTCTGCAGATTGATAGGCGTGAATTCGCCGCTGGTGGCAATAGCCTCGACGTGAGCATCATACAGCCCTTTTTGGCCATCGATGGTCAATTTGGCCGCATCGCCCACCTTGACTAGGTGCAGTTTGTCCTGAGCCATATAGACCTTGAGCCAGATGTCCTTGGGATCGCTGAGGCGCATCAGACTGGTCCCAGCGTTGACCAAGTCTCCGGCTGCTGTAAGTTTGGCCTCGACACAGCCGTCGAGAGGGGCGGTGACGATGTATTCCTGCAGGCGTTCTTCGGCGGCTTTGAGATTTAACTCCGCTGTCTGCACTGCGCTTTTAGCTTTGGCTATTTCCTGGGGGCGATAGCCGTTTTTCATGAGCCTGAGCTGGGCCTGTGCCTGCTGCAGACGGGCTTGGGCTATGGTGCGCTCTTGGGGGCGGTAGCCCTCCCTTAACTCGCTGTACTGCTGCCTGGCTTTTTCCGCTTGGGCACGAGCAATTTCAATGTCTTCGGCACGGCTGCCGCGCTGAAGCTCTAAAAGCGCTTCGTGTGCTCTGTCGCAGGCTGCCTGGGCCTGCAAATACTGCTCGCGGTGCAGCTCCTGTGACTGTTTGGAGACTGCGCCACATTCGTAAAGCTTGGTATAACGGTCATGCTCTGAGGCTGCAAACTCCAAGGCGGCTTGGCTGGAGGCATACTGAGCCTGAGCCTGAGCTATCTGCTCGCGGCGCGGGCCGCTGAGCAGTTTGGCGTAGTTGGCCTGCGCTTCTTCAAGCTGAGCGCGAGCCATCTCGATATCCTGTTCACGGTAGCCTTGGGCTAGCAAATCGGCATTGGC
>JAFSXO010000099.1 GCA_017444045.1 bacterium
ATAATCGGGATAAAACACTCTGTCCAAAGCTGCGGCATCGCGCCACAGCAGAATGAACATCACCGCAGCAAAGGACAGAAGCACAACGGCTAAGCGCCACAAAACCTGCGGGCGGCGGCCAGCCATAAAAGCGCACAGAATCAGCAGCATAAACAGAGGGACGGCGGTAAGCACCATGGACGAAACGCTCATAGCCATGCCCACAGCAGCCAGCAGCAGCCAACGGTTTTGCACATTCTGCTGGGCATCCTTTTTTAGCACCAGGCTTAACATCCCATACGCCGATACCATCATCATAAACACCGCCATAGCGTAAAAGCGGCAATGGGCCGACATAGCTATCAAACAGATATTGCCCGCGGTTATAAAAGCTCCGCACAGTCCCAAGGTTCTGCTGTGCAGGAGGCTTCCCAAGCGGTACACCATATACAGCGTTCCCAGCGAAAACAGGAGACTCGGCAGGCGCAGAAGCCAGACGTCATTAACCCCAAGACGGCTCAGAGCGTTAATCAGCACATAGTGCAGCCAGCCGTTTGACTGAAAATGCTCCACAGTTTCGCGCCACGAAAACGGCGGATAAACTTCCAAAAACGGAATCGAAATGATACCGCTGGCGCGAATATTAAAGCCCCCGGTTTCATGTTCGGCCAAAAACTGGCGCCAGCACAGAAGAGTCCCACTCACGGCAAAGGCCAGAAAAACAACAGCGACGGTATACCGCAGGGCTATGTCATAAATACAGGGGTTAATTCTAAAAACGTCGGCTAGGCGACGCGCTAGGCTGGCAATTCGGTGCATATCGGTGCAAAATTCTGTAATAAAAATACAATACCCTTTTTCAGCGTTTTCCTAGGGAATAGATGCTTTTAACAGAATTAGAAAAGTTTAAGTTAATGACATTGGCATTATAGTAAACTATATTTGGAGAGGAAGACATGTCTGAATTTTGTCCTGAACCGCTTAATGGCTGGAAACGCACTCACAACTGCGGCGAGCTTCGCCTCACCGACGACGGTAAACAAGTCACCCTGATGGGCTGGGTGCACCGCCTGCGCAATCTCGGCGGACTGCTGTTCGTCGATCTGCGCGACCGGGAAGGCATAACTCAGTGTGTTTTCAACAAGGATATCGACGCCGAGCTGTTTGAGAAGGCCGCCGAGCTGCACAACGAATACGTCATCGCCGTTAAGGGACTAGTAGCTCCGCGCAACACAGAATCCACCAACAAATCGCTGCCCACCAAAGATATTGAAGTCAACGTCAGCGAGATGAAGCTGCTCAATCCCTGCAAGGTGCTTCCCTTCCAAATCAGCGAAGAGCAGCCCACCGATGAAGGTTTGCGCATGCAGTACCGCTATCTCGATCTGCGCAAGCCGCGCCTGGCCCGCAATCTGGCTATGCGCCACCGCATCACCAAGGCTGTGCGCGATCACATGGACAGCCAGGGCTTCTACGAGATCGAAACACCTATCCTCGTCGCCTCCACTCCTGAAGGCGCCCGCGACTATCTAGTGCCCAGCCGCATCCATGCCGGCCATTTCTATGCTCTGCCCCAGTCGCCGCAGCTTTATAAGCAGATGTGCATGGTCGGCGGCCTTGACCGCTACTTCCAGATTGCCCGCTGCTTCCGCGATGAAGACCTGCGCGCCGACCGCCAGCCTGAATTCACCCAGATTGACATCGAGATGTCCTTCGTAGAGCGCGACGACGTGCTGGACATGGTGGAAAAGCTGATGGGACACGTCATCAAAGCCGCGCTGGGCAGAGATATTCCCGCCAAATTCCGGCGCATGCCCTACAGCGAAGCTCTGGAGAGATACGGCTCCGACAAGCCCGAGCTGCGCTTGGGCATGGAAATCCAAAACGTAACCGAGCAGCTCAGCGGCACGGGCTTCGGAGTTTTCGATACCGCCATAGCCAACGAAGAAGCCATTAAAGCCATGGTATTTTCTGGGCACGCCGGCGCATCGCGCAAGGAGCAGGACGCGCTCAAGGAGATGGCCGTAGCGGCTGGGCTTCCCGGTCTGTTCTTCATCGCCGTTACCGAACAGGGCATCAAGTCCAGCCTGCTTAAATTCTTAGGCGAAGAGCGCGCCAAAGCTCTGGCAGAGAAACTAGGCGCCGCAGAAGGCGATCTGGTACTGCTAGCATGCGGCCCCAGCCATGAGCTGAGCGTAAAGATGGGCAAGCTCCGCTTGGCTATCGCCGCCAAATACGAGCTGCTCGATCCCCAGCGCCTGGAGTTCCTCTGGGTCATCGACTTCCCCATGTTCTCCTGGAGCGAAGAAGAGGACCGCTTAGTAGCCGAGCACCATCCCTTCACCTCTCCCCTGCCAGAGGATCTGAAGTATATGCAGGACGAGCCTCTAAAAGTGCGGGCGGCTGCCTATGACCTAGTGCTCAACGGCTGCGAGCTGGCTTCAGGCTCTGTGCGCATACACCAGCGTCCCCTGCAGGAGCAGATATTAGAGCGCATCGGCCTCACTCTAGAAGAGGCCAAGCAGAAGTTTGGCTTCCTGCTCAATGCCTTCGAATACGGCGCTCCCCCGCACGCGGGCATTGCTCTGGGCCTAGACCGCTTAACGGCGATCTGCTGCGGCGAAGCTTCTATCCGCGAGGTTATAGCCTTCCCTAAGAATACCAACGCGGCCGATCTCATGTCAGGGGCTCCTGTCATCGTCACCGACGAGCAGCTTAAATCGGTCCATTTAGATGTGACCGAGGTAGAAGAGATGTAAGCGCGTCAGCGGCATGACTAACACAAATGCTACCACCTCTGGGAGTAAAATATGCCTGTTATAAAGAATGCTAAAATCGTCAATTCTTGGGGAATTCAGCTCGCCGATATATTAATCCAAAACGGCCGCATCGCCGCTATTGGCCAGGGCTTCCAGGATCCCCACTGCATAGACGCCAAGGGACAGCTGGTAACACCAGGCGGCGTTGACGCGCATGTGCATCTGCAGTATCACGTCAGCGGCTGTGACACCTGCGACGACTTCGCCAGCGGTACGGCATCCGCAGCTCAGGGCGGAACCACAACGGTCATCGATTTCATCGAGGCCGAGCCACAGGAATCCCTGCTGGCAGCCTTCATGCGCCGGCGCTCTCATGCCGACAGAAACGCATATATTGACTACGGCCTGCACATGTCCATCCTGCCCGGCGATATGGACAAGCTGAACCAGATACCCGATGTCATTAAGGCCGGATGCCCTACCTTTAAGCACTACATGGCCTACGGCTTTACCCTAAGCGACGGTCAGCTGTACCGCTCATTTAAAGAGATAGGCCGCAACGGAGGCCTGGCCCTGGTACACGCGGAGAACTGGGACATGATCCGCTGCCTGACCGAAGATCTGGTAAACGCCGGCCGCACCCAAGCGGCATACCACATGTACAGCCGCCCCGCCTACCTCGAAGGCCAGGCGGTAACGCGGGCACTCGACGCAGCCTATCTCGCCAACTGCGCCATTTACATCTGCCACCTGACCTGCGAAGAGGGAGTCAGCGCCCTGCAAAAAGCGCGCGCCCGCGGACAGCAGGCCTGGGGTGAAACCTGCACCCACTATTGCTATCTCAACAATTCGGCCTTCCAGAGTCTGGGCATGCTGGCCATATGCTCGCCGCCGCTTCGCCCCGAAGAGCAGCGCAAGGCCGTTGCCCGCTCCCTGCGGCAGGGACTGCTGCATACTGTCTCCACCGATCACTGCCCCTTCACCAAGGCCGAGAAGCTCGCCCATGATATTTTCTGCGCGGCTCCCGGCGGCCTAACCGGCATCGAGGGACGCATGATGCTGATGCACAGGCTCCCCGGCCTAACCCTAGAGCGCTGGGTAGAGGTATGCTGCACCGCGCCGGCCAAGCTTATGGGCCTCACGCGCAAGGGCGTAATCGCTCCCGGATACGATGCCGACATAGTGATTTGGCAGAACAAGCCCACTACTATCACCGCCGAGGCACTGCACGAACGCGCAGACTGGTCGCCCTATGAGGGTATGTCGGTCGCCATACAGCCGGCCTATGTCATGTGCCGCGGGCAGCTTCTGGTCAGCAATGGCCAATGGGTGGGCAATCCCGGCATGGGACGCTTTGTGGAGCGCACCCTTGATCCGGAATACGTGGTCGATATACCGCAGCAGGCAGCGGCCCCGGCGGCGCCCGTCAATCCCAGCCCAGAAGAGCTGGCAGCATCCGCAGCGGTGCCAGCATACGCAGCCACTCCCGCGCCAGCTCCAAGCCCCGCCGTGGATAATTCTGCCGCACAGCAGGCTCTGCACCACGTTCTCGTCGGCCTCAGCTGGGACGAGGCACAGCACAATTTCATGTCGCGCCTGCTGAGCAAAATGGGCAGCAGCGAAGCTGCCGCCCCTATGGACCTAGACCTGGCCGTGCTGTTTTTGGGCAGCGACGGCCATCCCATCGCCGCCGACATGCGCGACTGCTGCCTAAGCTTCCACAATCTCAGCCTGTTCGGCTGCGCTGAGCACAGCGGCAACAACACCACTGGCTCCAAGAGCGGCTACGCCGAGCGCACTATAATCGATCTCGACCGGCTGCCCAGCAGGGTCTATACGGCCATCGTTTTGGTGAACATCAATGAAGGGCAGAAGCGCAAGCAGGATTTCTCCATGGCCGGAAACGCCTTTGTCGATATCGTCGACATCAGCACGACCAAAACTGTTATGCGCCACAAGCTGAACACCTACAAAGGCCAGACCAGCCTGCTGGCTTTACAGCTAAGCCGAAACGCCGACGGAAACGGCTGGAGCTGCGCTCAGCTGGGCCGGCCTCAGGAGGCCGCCCGCACCCTGGAGAGCATGGTCGAGCTGTTCCGTTAGCCGCACCCTGTCCGGCACTAAAAAAGCACCAGCCCAGCAATGGCTTGGTGCTTTTTTATTTGCTGAAAACGCATTCGCGCTTCAGCAGCCTTCGATCCAGAATCAGGCCAATTTAGACGGCAGATCAGCCAGCAGAGGCTCAAACTTTACACCATACCAATGGCTGGCGTCATCAATGGTGTTCTCAATGCATCGCACCGTGAAATCGGCAGCGATCCTCGCCGCTTCGGGCACAGAGCGCCCGCTAATCAAGGCGCCAACAAAAACGGAAGCATAGACGTCGCCGGTGCCGTGGCAGGACTTAGCGATGCGCTTGTGCTCATAATAGGTTACCTTGCCGCTCTCGCTGACAGTCACGCCCAATTTATCGGGACTATAGCCCACTCCAGTCAAAACCACCGTGCGGCATCCCAGCTTCAGAAGCTTATTAAGCAGCGCCTCGATATAATCGCGATCGTACTCTTCGCGATAATCTGTTCCAGTTAAGAAGCAAGCCTCGGTTATGTTGGGCAAAATAATATCGGCCTGAGAGCACAGCTCGGCCATCTTCTTCACGAACTCCATATCGAAGGCCGGATACAGCTTGCCAGCATCGGCCATGGCCGGGTCTACTATCTTAGGCGCGTCTTCGCGGCCCAGCGTATTCATAATGTCCAGCACATAATCGATCTGCCGCGTACTGCCCAAATATCCGGTATAGAACGCGTCAAAACGTATGCCCTCCTTAAGCCAATGCTCCTTAACAGCCGGCATATCGTCGGTAAGATCCCTGACGGTAAAACCGGTAAAGCCAGCCGTATGCGTAGAGAGCACCGCTGAAGGCAGAATGACCGTCTCCAGCCCGCAGGCAGACAGAATAGGCAGCGCCACGGTAAGTGAGCACTGGCCCACGCAGGAGATATCCTGAATAGTCAAGACACGACTATATGTCATAAACAGAAAACCCGTCCTAACAGTTTAAAAACAGCAGCCGTCCAGCGCAACAAACCCAGCTGCCAGCTTAGTCTATTAACGCAGGACGGCCACAGAGCAATCTACCAACAGTTCCACATCTCCCTGTTTAGCTTGCTGTAAGTAGGCAGCAGCTTCTTTAGGCAAGATTCGTCATAAGTCAGATCGACACCGCTGCATTCGGCCTGAATAGAACCCTTCTCAGCTCTGACCGCACCGTTGATGACAAGCTTATACTTTTTGCTCAGCATAGCTTTGAAATTGTTGCGCGCGTAAACCACACCATTGAGCACCTGGTCGCCATAGCAGACGTTGCCGAATTTCTTGACGATATCCTTTGCAGGGTTGACCACAGTTCCGGAATCGCCATTTCCACCGTCATCGTCATCGGGATCCTCAAAGTCCTCCATTACCGCGGCAGCGGGTGCCGTAATCGTATCAATCTGAGGATTGGGGACATCTTCACGGGTATAAGACAAACACATGTACAGTTCAGGCGAACCGCCGCCAACGGTTTTAGTGTGAATTGTATATTCATTGGAATCGGCATTGCCGCCAGCTTCGGTAAGAAACTTTATCTTTATCGAATAACCAAATATACGTTCCTCGATAGGCGTTCCAGGATCGCTTCCCAGATTCCAACCGTTCATAACCTCGATTCTTACCCCAAAGCGTTCGGCAAAATACTCTCTGATTTTTGTTTTGGCATTTTCCAAATTCAGAGAGCCGTTTGAGTTGGTACAAAACTCACCCAAAATACAGAACATATCTTCAGCGCTGGGGGTAAAGGTCTTATTGCCATCGGAGTCCACAGTCACCTGCGAACCGCTGCCGCTTGAGGTGTCTAAGGTTTTACCGTCAGGTGTTTCCGTGGTAATCAGCTCCATATTGCCCAGATTGATGTTGTTGGCATAAATGGCCACACCGTCGCTGCCGCTGTCCAAGACACTTGAACCGACAAAGGATACATCGCCGTTATATGTTACCACCGCGCCATTGCCCTTTACCGTGGAGACTAGGGTAATGTCACCGCTAGCGTTTAGCACCCCTTCCTCAGCCTTCTTGGATATGGGCTTGCCATTCGAACCGACTGGAGTATACTTGCCTATCTGTACCTTCGGCAGTACCCTTTTAACCTCGCCGACATCTGTACTAATGGTAAGGTTGCCATCGCAGTGCAGCTTGCCGTTCAGAATAAGTGTAGGCTCGGTTATTCTTCCCTCGCTGTTAGTAACGAAACCGATCTTGCCAGCCGGACCCATTGCACACTTTTTGTGAGTCTGCCCATCGTCTTCGGCCCCACCAGTCTCCTCTTCCTCGGAGACATCGCCAACAGTCACTATTTCATAAAGCGAGCTAATCCTAGGCACAGGCCTTCCGCTTGCATCTTTCGTTGAGCCGTCATCGCCGGGATAATAGCGCAGCTCGTAATAATTCTTGCCAGCAGGACAGTCGCTAGCCCTGTGCCACTGATACATACCGGGCTGAATGTTATTTTCAGTGCTAGGAGCAGCAGTTGCCAGCATTTTATAATCTATAGCTTCCACCCCACCGTTAGCTTTTACTATTGAGTTATTAGGAAATGACATTTTCTTCTTTTTGCCATCATCATCCTTATACCAGTATTTATCCTCATCCTTATTAAACGTCACCGCCGAAGGGTCGGCCGAATACAGTTTGCCGTCATAGGTATTGAGCTTGCCTCCCGTGATCTTAATGCTGGTATTGCTGTGCATACTGCCTGCC
>JAFSXO010000100.1 GCA_017444045.1 bacterium
ATGCCCGTATCGGGGAGAATGACGACGATGTTTTTTCCCTCGTTCTCGGGGCGCTTGGCCGCTTCTATGGCCGCCCAGGCCGCGGCGCCGGAGGAAATGCCCACCAGTATGCCTTCGGTTTTGCCCAAAAGCTGGGCCGTTTCCATAGCCTGTTCATCGCCTACGGGGACGATCTCGTCATAGACCGCGGTATCCAGCACCTCGGGCACAAACCCAGCGCCAATGCCCTGAATGCGGTGCTTGCCACTTTTGCCGGTCGAGAGAACCGCCGATGACGCCGGCTCAACCGCGATGACCTTGATCTCTGGATTCTGTTCTTTCAGATAGCGGCCCGCGCCGGTAAGGGTGCCTCCGGTACCCACGCCGGCCACAAAGATGTCGGCTTGGCCATCGGTATCTTCCCAAATCTCGGGGCCTGTGCTCATGTAATGGGCTTGGGGATTGGCAGGGTTGGTGAATTGGCCAGGGATAAAGCTGTGTGGTATCTCGCGGGCCAGCTCTTCGGCTTTGGCTATGGCGCCCTTCATACCCTCGGCGCCGGGGGTGAGCACCAGCTCGGCTCCGTAGGCCTGCATCATCTGGCGGCGTTCTACCGACATGGAGTCGGGCATGACGATGATGGTGCGGTAGCCTCTCCTGGCGGCGATCATGGCCAGGCCGATGCCGGTATTGCCAGAGGTGGGCTCAATGATGGTGCCTTCGCATCCCAGTACGCCGCGCTTTTCGGCATCGTCGAGCAGGGCTTGGCCGATGCGGTCCTTAACGCTGCCGGCGGGATTAAAGTATTCCAGCTTGGCTAGGACTCTGGCTTTAAGCTTAAGGTCAAATTCGAGTCTGGTGAGCTCTAAAAGTGGTGTGTGGCCCACTAACTGTTCTATGGATGTATAAATATTAGGCATGGGTCGCAACTTCATGGAAGATTGTGGATTTCCTTTAGGGTATTTTTGCGCTTAAAAGCAAAATAACGCACCTCGTAGAGGTCTACGTTATTTCTGCTTAACAATTCGTGGCTAGCCGATTGTTATATGTTTTAATGTGATTGGTTCTCGCTATCGGTACTGGCTAGGTACATTGGCTATTTTATATCATACTAAGCTGATATGCGCTTAGCGAAAATCTGAAGAATTATTAAACTCTGCGGCAATACCATTTAGTCAGTGTTTAAGCTATAATGCTGAGGTCATACAGGCTTAGATTATGCTGAGCAAAGCCTCTACGTCTTCTGCAGAGGTGGCCCAGCTGGTGGCCAGGCGCATGATGGTATGCGTCTCGTCGGACTTTTCCCAATAGCTCAACTCTATTTGGCTGGAGATGGTCTTCAGCTTGGAGTCTTCAAATTCAATGAAGATTTGATTGGTAGGGGACGGAAAAGCCAGCTTATAGCCGCGCTCCAGCAGAGCCTGGCGGATTCTGCGGGCTGCGTCTATGGCGTTATGTCCGATTCTGAAGTATAAACCTTCGCTGAACAGAGTGTCGAATTGAAGGCCGGCGATGCGCCCCTTGGCCAGTAGGGCGCCCTGCTGTTTTATTATCGTGAACAGATGGGGGATGCAGTTCTGCTTAGGAATGACCGCGGCTTCTCCGAACAGCGCGCCGCATTTGGTGCCGCCGATATAAAACGCTGTGCATAGCCGGGCAAGGTCTGGCAGGGTGGCATCGTTTTCTGGACAGGCTAGCGCATATGCCAGCCGAGCTCCGTCAAGATACAGGGGAATCTGACTGCTGCGGCAGACGGCGCTGATCTGTTCTAGCTCTTCAAGAGAGTAAAGCGTGCCGTATTCCGTGGGCTGAGAGATGTATACCAGGCCGGGCATGACCATATGCTCGCGGTTTTCGTCCTGCCAATATGAGCGTATGTACGCTTCTATAGCTTCGGCGCTGAGCTTGCCGTTGCGGTGGGGAAGCGCCAAGACCTTGTGCCCGCCGGCCTCGATAGCGCCCGCCTCGTGAATACTGATATGGCCGCTGGCCGCGGCTATAACGCCCTGGTAGGGTTTTAAGAGGGCGCCGATAATGATGGCGTTGGTCTGGGTGCCGCCTGTCAGGAAGAAAATGTCGGCATCGGGAGTCTGGCAGGCCCTGCGGATTTTTTGTCGGGCAGCGTGGGAAAACTCGTCTAGCCCGTAGCCTGCGGTTTTCAGCATGTTTGTTTCCAATAAGCGCTGCAGAATGAGTGGATGGGCGCCTTCCATATAGTCGGAAGCAAATGAAAGCTTGGGCAGATTGGAATTCATGGCGGCTGCGATCCTTTGTGTAGTGCTGCTGTCTTTCAAGCCTGGGGCTGTGCTTGGCTGGTGCTTTAGGCTGTATTTGCGATTAACTTACGCCTTACGCTTTAGGCTATATGCTTTATGCTATAGCCTATAGCATATAATCGCGCTTAAAAGCAAAATAACGCACCTCGTAGAGGTCTGCGTTATTTCTGCTTAACAATTCGTGGCTAGCCGATTGTTATGTGTTTAATGTGATTGGTTCTCGCTATCGGTACTGGCTAGGTACCTTGGCTATTTTATATCATACTAAGCTGATATGCGCTTAGCATAAATCTTAAGAAATACTAAACTCTGCCGAGCTTGGCGAGATTTCAGCTCTGTGGACGCATTGGCGCTGCCGCTGCATCCTGTGTTAGTTTTTGCTATCGTTTGTCGGAGGTAGCTTCACTAACCATTCCCCTCGTCGAGGGGTTCCGCATCTAGTTATCAGCCCTTTTTCTTTCATTCGCCTGATATAGTATTTTGTTAGGTTGTAACCGATTCCCAAGGCTAAAGATATTTCTTTTTGGGAAATGTTTCTGTTGTCAAGTATGTGATTAATAATATCAATTTCAGTAGCTGATATGTCAGGACATTCTTGCTGGGTAGTCGATTGGGTAGTTTTGGTAGTCGATTGGGTAGTTTTGGTAGTCGATTGGGTAGTTTTGGTAGTCGGTTGGATAGCGTTCCGGTATATTATTACTTTAATACCATCGGAAAATTCTTGAAAGATGGGCTCCTTAAGCCCCATGGCGTGACATCTCTCAAATAGCCTCGGCAGTCCGGTTCCCCAGCCTTCGATGATTTTCATGTATTGGAACGCTTCTGCTATGGCCGTATTGCGGCAGCGCGATTTGCCTGCCAGAGCTTCCGCAACGCTAAGGCCATCATATAGCATACCTGGTGAATCTATCTCGAGGCGATCATCGTAGATAGAAACTTGGATAGAGGATTCGTCCAGATAACTGCGGTGCAGTACGGCATTGGCAATCATCTCACGGATTGACTTAGTAGGCAGCTCGTAAACGTCTCGGCGGTAAAGCCCTTCGATAATCGCTCCCATATTGATATGCCTTAGCACAAACTGGTGAGCCTGTTCCAATTGTTCATGAATAGGACCGCGAAACTCTTTACGGTCTATGAACTCATCTCTTACGGTGCCTTTGAATAATGCACACTGAATTTTGACATAGCGTTGTAGAGGCTTAGTGAGCAGGGTGAAGCCTCGGGTAATCTGTAGCTCATGTCCATCGCGGTGAAGCAGACCGAAATCCTCAAGCTTTTCCAGCGTCATAGGACGTACATCGTCTCGTTCTTCTTGTGATCGGCAGGCTGCTAAGGCTGTCTGATACATTGTCTCGCAAAGCTGCAGTGCTTTGTCTTTTTCGAAGGCAACGCCAATCTCGGGCAATGTGTCGTACGATATTTTCAGTCCTTCCAATTCTAGCTCTTTTAGCTTGCGCTCTGTGGCGGGACGGCTGGTGCCATTTACGCGGATATAACTAGAAGCTTCTTTGCCTTTGGATACAAGATAATACGGCCTTTGTTTGCCTGGAAACACCTCAATTTCTAAAATGGTTTTTCCTTCTAGGGTCTGCACATTGATTTCTGTGCTGATATGCGGAGTGCAGGCATCGGAGATCATGTTGGATATAGCGTCGGATAGTTTGAATGGATTTTGCTCGCCGATGCCTATTACTTCCCCGGTATCGTCAGCAATGCCAATAATGGTCTTGCCTCCAGATGTGTTGGCAAAGGCGACGATATCTTTAAGGAAGGTATCATGCCGCTTTGGCATTTCGGCCTTGAATTCTATGTGTTTTTCTTCACCGAATAAATCTTTTTTGACCGCCATAGCTCTATCTCCTGACAGTCCTTTTATTCCTGGTAGCTGAAGAAAAATCATTTTTATTAATATGGCTAGTTTGAAGATTGTTTGGCTCATTGTGTGTACAATAAATTCTGGAGTTGAGATGCAATATTTTTTATTTCGAATTTGGATTTCTCTTATAGAATAATAATTTTTGTCTTGATAAAGGGGTTCACTTTCAAGAAACAAATAGTTAATATCTTATTGCATTAAAGGGGGAGAATATGCATCATCTGATCATCGCCGGTTCCGGCACCATGGGGGCTTCTATGGCCCAAATCTTCGCCAGCTTCGATTATAAGGTCACCCTGTACGACATCAAAGCCGAAGCCCTGGAAGCGGCGCGGGAGCGCATCGCCAAAAATGTGGCCATTCTGACCGAAAGCGGTGAATTTGACGCCGCCCGCGGCCAGCGCACTCTAAGCAATATTGATTATACAACTGACAATAATTGTTTTAAGAGTTGCGATGCGGTCATCGAAAACATCGTGGAGAATCTGGAGATCAAGCGCCGTTTCTATGCGGAGATATCCCAGCTAACTCCAGATGATACCGTCATCGCCTCCAATACCTCCGGGCTGTCCATCAACGCCATGGCCGAAGCTGTGCGCCTGCCCGAGCGCTTCATCGGTATGCACTGGTTTAATCCCCCGCATCTGATCCTGCTGGTGGAGATCATTCGCGGCGATCACACCTCGGATAAAACGGCCCAGGCCATTTACGATCTGTGCTTAGCTATCGGCAAGAAGCCGGTAATGGTCAATAAGGATGTGCTGGGCTTTGCCGCCAACCGCCTGCAGGTGGCCCTGTTCCGCGAGGCGCTGGCGCTGGTCGATCAGGGTGTGGTTTCGCCCGAGGGGATCGACGATGTGATGAAGTACGGCCTGGGCTTCCGCTATGCCTGCGTAGGGCCGATGGAGATCGCCGATCTGGGCGGTCTCGATGTGTGGAACCATGTTAGCTCTTATGTGGCGCCCGATCTGTGCGCTGAGAACGTTATGCCCGCCAGCATAACCGAGCGGGTTGAGCGCGGCGAGCTGGGGGTTAAGACGGGCCGGGGCTTCTACGATTATTCGGCGGGACAGGGCGAGGAGCTGATCAAAGAGCGCGACCGCAAAATGATCGCGATTTTTAATGCTCTGTACCGTGAAGAATAATTAGCTGGCGATTAAGCTTCCCAGCGTCTCAAAAAGCAGCGCCGGTTCTACGGGCTTGGACAGATGCGCATTCAGCCCTGCCTGCATACTAAACTGCACGTCTTCGTCAAAGGCATTGGCTGTTAGGGCAATGATGGGGATAACTTTAGCGTCCCTTCTGTCCAAGTCTCGTATGGCTGCTGTAGCTTCCAGACCGTCCATCTCCGGCATACGCATATCCATCAAAACCGCATCGTAATACCCAGGCTCGTGGGCGGCAAACATATCTACAGCTACTTTGCCATTTTGGGCGTGCTCGGCTTCCATCTCCCGCATTTGCAGAACCATCAGCATAATCTCTGCATTTACGGGGACATCCTCGGCCAGCAGAACGCGGCGTCCCTTAAGTTCGGCGGTTTTCTTGACCAGCGTCTCGTTCTTCTTTTTAAATGTGGCCCGGAACTTGTCAAGCAGGGTGCCGGTAACCAGCGGCTTGGCTACAAAGGTATCGACGCCAGCAGTCTGAGCCTCAGCCATTACATCCTCCCAGTTGTAGGAGGTTAGTATGATGATCGGGGTCTCTTGGCCGATAATGGAACGGATCTGTCTGGTAGTTTCAACGCCGTCCATAGTTGGCATTCTTAGGTCTACCAAAATGAGACTGTAGTCGTTACGGCGGGCGTGGCGCATTTTGACCATCTCTATCGCCGCTTCTCCCGACATTACCATTTCGCAGGCTATTCCGGCCTGGCTGAGAACGAACTGAGCGTGCTCGCAGGCGATGCGGTCATCGTCGACAACCAGGACGGTCATATCGTGTGGGGATATCGGCATCTCATCGGCTCCGCATCCTGAATGGCTGGAGTTCGTTAGGGTAAGGGTTACGGTAAAGGTAGTGCCGTGCCCCTTCTCGCTTTCGACATTGATGGTGCCATTCATCAGCTCGACAAT
>JAFSXO010000101.1 GCA_017444045.1 bacterium
AAACTCAACAAGCAGAACGTTTTTAATGATTTCATCGCGGCCGGCCATTATTTAGTCGACCAGAAATATACCAGCCCGCAGCGCCTGGCAATTATGGGCGGCAGCAATGGGGGACTTTTGGTGGGCGCCTGCCTGAACCAGGCTCCTGGGCTTTTCGGAGCGGCTGTTCCTCAGGTTGGGGTAATGGATATGCTGCGCTTTTCGCAGTTCACTATAGGCTACTATTGGGTTCCCGATTACGGGGATGTGAAAAAGGAAGACGAGTTCAAGGCGCTTTACGCTTATTCGCCCTACCACAACATCAAAGAAGGCGTGTATTATCCGCCTACGCTTATCACTACGGCCGATCACGATGATCGCGTATATCCGGCGCACAGCTTTAAGTACGCTGCGGCCTTGCAGCATGCTCAGGCAGGATCGGATCCCATCCTGATCCGCATAGAGACCCGCGCCGGTCACGGCGGCGGCAAACCCACCTCCAAGCGTTTGGATGAATCCGCTGATATTCTGGCCTTCTTAGCGCATGCGCTGGGCATCAGCTGCGCAGATGCCGACATCGCGGGTGCCGTATCGTCTGGTATCACGGCAAAAAGCAGGAATGATCGTTAGGCTTATAAATACATTTGTTGTAAGCTTTTTGCAAGTGAAAGGTGAGAGTGATGACGGATAGGGTATTGGTCTGCGGCGGAGCTGGTTATATAGGCAGTACGGTGTGCAATGAGCTGCTGAAGAGCGGGCGCCAGGTTATTGTTGTCGACAATTTCTGCAACGGGCATCGCGAGGCGATTCCGGCAGGATGCGAGGTCGTAACCGGTGATATTCGCGACACAGCCTGTCTGGATGCGGTCTTAGAGCGCTATAAGCCCCAAGCCTGTTTGGATTTTGCGGCGTTTATCGAGGTCGGCAAATCCATGGAGGACCCAGGGTCGTTCTTCGACAACAACAGCTTCGGAACGCTGAATCTGCTGCGGGCGCTGGTGCGCCATGGCGTAGACAAATTCGTTTTCTCTTCGACGGCTGCCGTGTATGGACAGCCAGATCTGGTGCCCATCAGCGAGGATGCCTCTTTAAAACCCACCAATGCCTACGGCGAATCTAAACTGTTAGTAGAGCGCATGCTAGAGTGGTTTGGGCGCATTCATGGCCTGCGCAGTGCGCGTTTGCGTTATTTTAATGCCGCTGGCAATACCCCTGAGCGGGGAGAGGATCACGTCCCAGAAAGTCATCTGATACCTATAATGATGCAGGTCGCTTTGGGACAGCGCCCGCAGGCCTATATATTTGGCACCGATTACGACACTGCAGACGGTACCTGCGTGCGCGATTATGTGCATATTCTAGATTTGGCCAGCGCCCATATACTAGCGTTGGAGGCGCTCGAGAAACGCGAAAGCCTGGTCTACAATTTAGGCAATGGCCATGGCTTTTCGGTGCGGGAGATCATAGAATCCATGCGCCGGGTAACTGGCCGCCCCGTTCCCGTGGCCGAAGGTCCCCGCCGGGATGGCGATCCGGCCATATTGGTAGCGAGTTCAGAGCGTATTAAGACCGAATTAGGCTGGAAGCCTAAATATGCAGATATAGACAGCATTGTGGCCAGCGCTTGGGAATGGCGCAGCCGCCATCCTAACGGCTACGGCTCCTAATGCCTTTTTTGAGTGATCTGCTGCAGGGCAACAAATATCTGGCAGGCCTGCAGCAGCAGAGCCGACGCATCGTCTAGATGCCCAGGGTAGAAGTCGCGCTGGTAGGCTTCCAGCGCCTTGATAGCGTCTCTGAAGTTTTGCAGACCATTGCGCAGGCTGTGCAGGGCGTTGTTTACGGTGTTGTCTGGACTGCTCTGCGGCAGACGGGCCGAGCTTTGGATAGCCGTATGCAATAGCTGTTTGCCCCAGTCCACATTTTGGGCAAATTCTCCGATGCTGATGCTTCCGGTGCGGGCGCGGTCGATAACCTTGAGCAGACGGGCGATGTGCGCGGGCGGAGCATTCTTGTCTGCTGCTGACTGCTGGTTTGCTGGTGCCGGCGGAGAGATAGGCACCTGCACCTGGGCGTCCTCCTCGCGGACCACGCGCATGAGCTTGGCCCCGCATTTCCCGCAAACGCGTTCCGCGGCGCTGTTGGTGTAGCCGCAGCGCATGCATTTTATGGTTTCGTTCTCGCGCTCGTACTGCTCCAACGCCTCCCAGGCCTCATAGATAAGCCGGGCGCCCTCTTCCAGATGGCGTATGGCTTTTACCAGAAGATGACGTCGGTCCAGTCCCAGACGCAAAAGCGGAAGCGCGCGGTTTAGCTGGTCGAAACCGTTGCGGGCTACGGGAATCTGCTGCAGCACTCTCGGAGAAGTATTGATATTCTCGGTCGCCATGGCTGCGTACTGCTCGAAGCGGAAGAAGCTCTCGTTGAGCTGAGGCTCGAACCAGGCCTGGGCCTTGATGAGAAGCTCGGGATTCAGGCCGTCGATGACCGCCTTGGCGGTGTGGATTACCCAGTTGACCTGCGGGGAAGAGGTGGGGGCATCGGCCAGCGCTTCGCCTGTAGTCTCTTGGATCTGCTCTATAATCATCAGGCAGCCCTGCTGGCAGCGCTCGTATCCGGTGAGCAGATAATTTACGTCGTAGTCATCGAAATACTCGTCCATCAGCTCGATGCCGCTTAGGGCCTGCATGATGGCCTCAATGCGCTGGGCGCGAAGCTGTCCGTCGGCTATGCTGCGCTCCGCTTCCTTCTGCTCGTTTACGAAATAAGCCCATAAGCGGTCTAAGATGTCGTTGAAGCGCTCGTCGGGCATCAGCTTCTGGTGTACAGCGCTTATGCTCTTCTGCAGCAGATTGAGGGCGGGATGTGGCTCGTCGCCCTGTCCCAAATAGGCCCATTCGTAGGAGAGCAGGGCATCGTAAAGCGCCATATAGGAGTCGTGAATGAGCATAATGGCACTGTCTACGGGATAGTTCTGAGGCTCACTGATGGTGTTGCGCGTGAAGAGAAGAGCTTGGCCGTAGTCGTGGAAGGCCTCCATAACTAGGTTTATGGGTGAGGGGATTACCTCCTCTAATCCGTTTTGCTTAACCTGAGCCAGAAAGGATTCCCTGGAGGCAGTGGCATTGCGCAGGCATTCCTCTAAAGCCTGGCTTAAAAGCTGCCAGCCTATATTGCGGTTCTGATAAGCTATGCAGCATGATAATAGACGGTTGGTCAGCAATGACGGAGTTACCAGCGCCTCGTCCAGCTGTGAGGCATTGTTGGGGAAGGCTAGGGATAGCTGCATGTTCCGTTACCTCACAGTCTAAACTATTCGTCGCCGTTGACGAGGTCTTGCATATCGGAGTCCTGCATACCGGGAATGTCGAAGCCGGATTGTCCCAGTCTGTCCACATCCTTGCGGATGCGGTTGGAAAAATCCTGGCTCTGCAATTCGGCGCTGTCCTGATGCTGAACTATCTCCTGTGCCCAGTCCTCTTCGCTCATGTCGAGCTTCTTGTCCGTGGATTTTATCAGCGAGCCAATGCTATTGCCTAGGGCACCGCTCATGGTGGTGTGCATTATCTGCCCGGCAGGGGCGGTATCGGCGGCAGCTGTAGTGCCGACCAGAGCGTTCATAATGCTGTTTACGGCGTTTAAGGTGGTGCTTGGGGCATTTGGTGAGGATGCACCGATTGCACTGCTCGTCCCCACTGGCACATTGCTGCTTACTGGATTGGAGGATATAGGCGATAAGGGACTTGACATTGTATCTGTATGATGCCTCTCTGGTTAAGACATTTGAGTATACTTAAAATTAAAATTTCGCGCTTCTACAGGAATTCCCCCTTCTGACTATGCTATTCACTATCGCCCCGGACGCATCTGCGTTCACAGTCTGGCTGCTGAAG
>JAFSXO010000016.1 GCA_017444045.1 bacterium
AAGACCACACCGACACCGGCCCACTCCTGGTCTACAAACCGTCTCGCCGTGTCGAAAACGCGGGCCGTCAGATGCTCGGCCTCGTCGATGACGATCATGCGCTGCGAGCCTTTAAGCTTGCCGGCGATGCGCCGGAATAAATTGTCGGCGCTGCCACGATTCTCAACGCCGACCTTTTCCGCCAGCTCCTGCAGCAGGGATTTAAGCGTTATACTAGGACGGCCGTATATAACGATAACATCGGAATGATCCTCAACATACCGCTGCACGCCGGTGGTCTTGCCCAATCCGCTGGCACCTGTTAAAATACCTAAGCGGCAGCCGACATGGCAGTTGTTAAGGATCTCGCCGACCTGCTTAACAACTGACGTTTCGATGAAGCCGATCTCAGTGTGCGGCACGGCCTCACGCTGAACGCTCAGGTTAAGATACTGTGCGATTTTCGTTTCAAGTGCCCCGACGTCACCGGGGTACTTGTCGTTTAAGTACTGCGATATCGCCGACTTGGATATGCCGGTGGCCTTGGATATGGCGCTTTGATACACGCCAGGCGTTTTCAGATGCTCCTTCAGCGCCTCTAGCACGGAACTATTGCTCATCTCTACCTCCTAAATCGCACTCCATCTCGGTGCGTGTAAAATAAATCTTCTTGCGTTTGGGCGCCGGCAGCACTGGGATCGGCTCATTGGCAGTGCCGGTCTTCTGCCGATAGTGCTCCTGCTCGCGGGCCGTCTCGTCCAGCGGCGTGTGCTGCAGCTCTATCACCTTGGGATCCGCTGCGGGAGTATAGCCGCGCTGAGCCTCGGTAAAGGCAGCTTCAGCCTTGAGATAATCCAGCTTGTCATCGACGGTAGCGGTATTGGGAACCGCTGCTGCAGCGCGCACGGCCTTGGTTGCGCGGCGCTGGCGGGCTATCTGCTCTTTGAGCTCTGCCTTGCTGGCCTCGCTGTCGGCAAACGGATCAACGGTGCCTTTAATGGTAGCCAGGCAGAGCGGTTTGCGGTCATCGCCCTCTGCGTAGACCCAAGCTGTGCCGTAGTGCTTCAGATCGCGGCGCAGATAGACGTAAGAGCCAGCCAAGGCGACCATCTCTTCAGCCCAGTAGGTAACGCCGAGCTGCGGATCTTTGACGCCGTTGCGGGTAACGCGCAGCTTGCCGCTGGTGCGCTGCATAAAGACGGCCAGGGTGCGCGCATCGGCGCGGCGCAGCGTGGGGTTATCCTCTTCCCAAATCTGATCCGGGCTTTTGCCCGCATGGACGGCATTGCGCCCAAATACGCGCTTGTTGAATACGTTTACAATGAAGTCTTCGGCGATGCGCACCAGGTCTGCAAAGTCCATAAGCTCGCCGCGCTTAATCTGGCCTTTGAGGGCTTCAGGGCGCTTAACGCTATTTGTGCCCGTATAGCCCTTCAGATGGCGTTCAAAGCTGTTGTGTAGGGCTCTAAAATGGCGCTCAATGTTCTTGCGCTTGGCATTGTATGGCAGCGCGAAGTAGGGCTTAATGCCCAGGTCTTCCATAAGCGAGCTGGTGCGCGCCTCATCTAAGCCTAAGCTTATCTTGCGGGTAACGGTGCGTCCGCCGGCAAAGTCCTTGCAGCGGTAATCTTTCCCATTGTCAATTAGGATGTTCTTAGGTAGCCCGAAGGCCGAGCACATCGCATGGAAGCTGCTAAAGATATGGTCAGAGCAAGGATCACTTGTGTGAATATCCCAGGCCAGCAGCTTGCGGGATTTCCAGTCGCACCAGGCTGTTAGCCAGGGCCTGACCTTCTTGCCGGTAACCGGATCGAGCACCATAACGTCAAACTGCATGTGATCGCTGACGGCGGTTTCGCCGCAGACGCGAGCCTCGTAATCAGCGGCAATGTAGTAGCCATATTTACGGTTCCAGGCCGACTCGCCGTGGCGGGCATAGTAGATGGCGCTTTCTTCCTTTTGGCGCTGCAGCCGGTATTCAAAAGCTCGCAGCGATGGCTTTCTAGCCGCTAATAGCTCTGGGTGATTCAGAGCCATATAGCCGATGGCCAGCTTGTAGGACTCTTGGGCAGATAGCTGATTTTGCGACATGTATGCAGCGCAGAACTGCTCGAATACGTCATCGGGGATGCAGCTGCTACCGGTACGGTTGCCGTAGCCGGTAGCTAAGGCGTTCTTGCCGCCTTCGTCGTAGGCTTTGCGCCAACGATATAATGTACCGCGACTGACCTTGTAGCCTTGATCTTTGGCCCACTCTAGGGCTTGGCTAATAGGCATGTGATAGGTCTCGGTGACAATGCGCAGACGTTCGTCGATGATATCCTTCTGCCAGACGGGTGCCTCTAAATACTCGTCATTGGCAGTGACAAGCTGAGCGTCCTCGGCATCGGCTTGAGCCTGAGCGCGTTTGGCGGCTCTGGCGGCTTTGCCGTTGCGCTGGTTAAGGGCTTCCTGCTGAGCGCGCAGCTGCTTCCAGTAGCGTTCCTGCGCATCGGCGGGAAGCGACTCAAGGGCTATCTCATATTTCTTGCCAGCTCTACCTGGATTAATGGCAACTTGGCTACGAACTAAACCTTTGTTTATTCTGTATAGCACTGCTGGCTGACTGATGTCTAAAAGCTTTTGCACATCAGCGACACTCAACCATACGCAAGAAGGACTCATTGCTTATCGTTCGTCTCCTTACGTATTAAACTATCAGTTGAATTACTGCCTAAAAAAAGGATCTCAGTCATCTCATCGATGCTACAGTTAAACAACTTGGCTAATGATATGATTGTGCTTATCGAACCTTTCTTTTTGCCAGATTCAATTTGGCCGACAAATGCGGGAGTAACGCCAATTCCTTTGGCAATTTCTCTCAATGTCAAACCTTTTGCTAGCCTTAGCTCTTTAAACGTCATCATACGGCAACTCAACTAATAGTTTTTCTTATATTAAACTATTAGTTTATATTTTGCAATACTTCAAGCTACTTTATGTTGAATTAATTTCCAGAGGGAAACTTATAGTTTACTTGAAACCCCCATCATGGGTATTGGTGAACACATCTCACAATTACGTAAATCAGCTGGTATGACTCAGGGGGACTTAGCACAGTATCTTAAAGTGACATCAGCCAATGTCTCCAATTATGAATTGGGGAAACGTAACCCGCCTATTGATGTTCTTATCCGTTTGTGTAATGTGTTCGGTGTTACCCCTAATTATTTATTAGATAAACCCGAGTCAGCGCTGTCTGTGAAAATACCAGTATTGGGTAATATACCAGCAGGCGTGCCTGTAGAAATGGTCGATGATATCATCGGATATGAAGATATAAGTTTAACCATGACTAAAGGAGGCAAAGAATACTTCGGTCTTCTGGTTAGAGGAAAATCGATGGAACCTAAATTTGAAGATGGAGACACGATAATTTGCCTAAAAACCAACAGCTGCCATAATGGAGACAGCTGCGTTGTTATGGTTAACAGCCATGATGCTACATTTAAGCAAGTAACAATTGAGCATGATGGAATTTTGCTCTCCCCTTTAAACCCTGCATATCAAGCTAAGTTTTACTCGAACGATGAAATCGAGGCACTACCAGTTAGGATATTGGGCGTTGCTGTTGAGCTAAGACGCAGATTTTAGTCATTTATACCGTTTATAACGTTTATAGCGCAACACATGTTATATGATAAAAAGGAAAGCGATAGAATCGCTATTTAAATCGTTCTCTACTAATCGTTGTCTTTGTTATTGAATCGACATTTGGTTTGAGACAAAACACAGCGCGTTCAACGTTATTTATGGGCCGTTAAACGCGCTTTAAAAATCATAGCCCGGATGCCGTAAAACGTGGTCATCGCGGGCTTTTTTGTATTTTTTGACTGTTTTGGCTAGCTCTGGCGCTCGCGCTGATGGGAGCCTGGAAAAAACGTGCTCTTTTTTGGAAAAATGCGACCGCCTTTTGGAAACGATCCGGAAAAATGTGTCAAACCAAGTTGCGGTCGCCTCCAGTGCAAAAACGGCCCGAGCCCCCGATAGAATCGGCCCTCAACGCCCCTCGGCTCTACACC
>JAFSXO010000102.1 GCA_017444045.1 bacterium
GTCCGCCGTAAACGATCGGGGAAAGACACCGGCGGACGGCGTAAAGCATCGGCAGCCGCTTTATCTAACGCGTCTTTCTGATTATCAGGCCAAGCCGCGATGGCCAGCTTTTTGCGGAATGCCGCTTCGCGCAGCGGCTCGCGATTCTTAAGCTCAAGATTATTTTTCATTGGTTCCAACCCCATGTATAGAACTAACTAAATGCTATGTTTATATGCGCTCCGCCACGCGAAGCTTAGCCGAATGCGCCCGCGGATTGGCCTCGATTTCATCTTCGTCAGGCACTATCGGCTTTGAAGTAATCAGCTTTAGGCGGCCTGCTGACTCACAAACGCAGACAGCCAAAGCGGGGGGACAGGTACAGCGCCCTGATAAATTTCTAAAACTATTCTTGACTAAGCGATCTTCGAGACTATGGTACGCGATTACGGCGATCCTAGCCCCTACCTTCAAACAATCACACACGCCGTTTAGCGCGGTTTCTAAGACACTCAGCTCCCGATTCACCGCGATGCGCAAAGCCTGGAAGGAACGAGTTGCGGGATGAATCCGCCCATAACGATAGTCCGGGGGGACAGCGCTTGCTATTATATCTGCTAATCTATCGGTAGTAGTTATGGGAGCCTTAGCTCTCTCATCGATGATTCTCTTGGCGATGCGCCGTGCATAGCGTTCCTCGCCGTACTTGAAAAACAAGTCGGCCAGCTCATCGCCAGAATAATTTTCAATAATGTCGCTGGCGCATAACCCGCTGTTATGGGTGTCCATGCGCATGTCCAAGGGCGCGGCATAGCGGAACGAGAAACCTCGCCGCGCATCGTCTAACTGATGGGAGGACACGCCCAGATCGAGAAGCACTCCATCGACAGCGGCGACACCAAGCTCTTCGAACACATCGGGAAGCTCAGAGAAATTGCGCCGCACCGCTTTAAAGCCGCTATAATTTTTCAGACGTTCGGAGGCTGCGGCTATAGCCTCCTCATCCTGATCCAAGCCAATCACCTCGGCACCGGCACGAAGCAGCAACTCGGCATGGCCACCGCCGCCGAGCGTGCCATCGACGAAAAGCTTACCGGGCGATGGCGCCAGCATAGCAACGACGCGATCTGCCAAAACGGGTATGTGATATGCGACAGAATTCGCTTTCATGCTTTTTCAAACTCGCTGTTATGCTTGTGAGTGTTGATATTTTTCTGTAAATCGGCAGTATTAGAGTGATCAGTGATAGTTGCTTCGCAGTGATTGCGTTTTGGCACGCGCTTCCAGGCTTCGGCACTGAAACACTTTGCCGGCAGTTCAACCATAAACGGCAGCCGTACCAAAGCCATGTTCTCAGCAGGCAAAGAAGCCGTATTCAGATTAAATCTTAGTGTACGCACGTTATACAAAACAAACAAAACCCTCGGTTAGCTTATTCATATCGGTTATTAAATAGGTCAATCGCCTTCTGCGAACTGCGAATCGACTGCTCCCAGTCTCTCTTAGTCCTTAACATGAGATAATTACCACAGCCGACCAAGACTTGCTCACCTGATTTGCCACCAGGAATATCGCGCAGCTCTACCGGAAGCGACAGCCTACCCTGCTTATCGACAGTAACTGGAGTAAACAAGCTGAGATATGTAGTATATTCGCTATGCGAAACCTCGCCAGCGTCTGCCTTACGAGCCGCATATGCCCAAGGATCGTCCTTAGCATTTTGGGGGGTCCATATCTGAATACGCTGCATCCCGTCTTTGCTCGAAGTGTGAACATAAAGATAAATGTCATCGCCAAGCAAATCACGATATTTAGCAGGTACCACAAATCGCCCATTGGAATCAATCTTAAGAGAATAGTGTCCAGAAAAAAACGGCAAAGGCTGGCCGCTGTCATCATTTGCTTTTGGCAAACTGTCAGTCATACCAACCCTCCTATTCTCACCAAGACTTCCCACGCCTAGGCACGCCTATGCACGCCTAGACAAACCATGGAAACATTATAAACGAAGTTTTTTAAAATTACTAGGACTTTTAGAGCCGCATTTAGGATAAATATGACCATTCTTGTAAACATATACAACAAATGCAACAACATAAAAAACAAATAGCCTTTTAATAATATCTTGACGGCTGGCCATGTCACCAATAATCATGGTAAATGCTTAAAAAAAAGCAGGGCGCCGAAGCGCCCCGCAGACCCAGTATACTTAAGAATAAAATTCTAACTAATGACAGCAGGCACAGCCCTGACCTGCTCTGCGCAGGGTCTTATGATTAATGATGTGGGCAGAGATCAGAATAAAGCTGCCCGCCGTGGCTACGCACTCCTCAAAAGCGTGACCGAAAAAGTCGTGGCAGACAGGCGCTCCCAAAATCATGATAAGGCTGATGATCCCGAGACGCAGCACGATATCGCGATGATGGCGCTTCCAGCCAGTTAGCAGAGCCAAAAGAGCCACGGGTACGATTACGCCCGTCAGAATCCAATGCCATTTCTCATCGAGATGAAAATGCGAGCCAAACATGGGCAGCAAAGCCAGCACCAAAGGCAGTATTGTACAATGGATCAGGCAGGCTGTCGAAAGCGCCACTCCCACCATATCTAATCCGCGCAGGGGCGCGGGCCGATCGTCATTTATCGCAGCCTGTACGCTATTCACCGAAGTTATATCTCGAGCCATCAGCATAAATATCACCAAATTCGCTTTATCTATTCTCTAGTGGCCAACGCTGCCACATCATCTTGCAAAAGTACTCTCAAACAGAGGTAATGATAATTCAATATCATTAATTAGTCAAGAGCTCTGGGATAAAAAGGCAAGAAATAGCAACGCACTGCCACCAGGTTACTCAGCGCTATCAGCTAACGCTGCAGCTGCGTCATTGTCCGGCGTTTCCTTAGAGAGCGTTTCCAGAGAGATCATCTCGGTCTTCTGGCCCGCCAGCTGCCAGCCATGCTCCTTAAGGCATTGCATAACCTGATAGGAAAGGCTGTTTTTGGTCTCATACATCAGCTCATAGGATGTAACCCAGGAATTAAGGGTGTACTTTGGATAGCCGGAGTTCATATCTTCGATCAGCAGCAAGGGAGCGGGCGATGCGGCGATATTGGGATGCTCGAGAGCGCACTGCTCTACAGCCTGCTTAACAGCCTGGTGATCAACAGGGCCTATAAGCGCAAACGAGATGCCGAAACGATAGGGAACGCTGGATATATTGGTGATGCTGACGACCTTGTTGCTGATCAGCTCGGAGTTAGGCACGATCAGCTCGCGGCCATCGAACAGGCGCACCACGCTGGCTCTCATGCCGACATTCTTCAGGATGCCGCTATAATTGCCAAATTCAACCGCGCCGCCTACGGCAATGCGCGGCTCGAACAGCAAAATCAGACCCGAAATAAAGTTGTTAATGATGTTCTGAAGGCCAAAGCCGATACCCACACTGAGGGCGCTGATCACCATGGCCAGGTTCTCTACGCTAAGTCCCAAGATAGCGCAGGCTATGAAGAAGCACACAATGTAAGGGACATACCTGGCGAAGAACATCAGCACGTTGGCGGCGTTAGGCTTAATCTGCAAGCGCGGCAGGATATCGTATTCCGATATAGCCAGCAGCAGCTTAGAAAGCTGGTACGAGACCACCAAAATCGCTATAGCCACCAGGCACTGCCCAATCGTAACATCCACGCCGCCATACGCGATATGCAAATTGCCTATCCAGGATAGCAAGCTTGGCAGCGATTTTGCATATCCGACCATTGCGCAGACATGATCGATCAGAAGGAACAGCACCAGCCAGTACAGCCACGTCTTCGAAACGCGCAGAATGTCGGCGCGGTGGAGCTGAATTAAATTCGAGAGCGACAGAGGCGGCACGGTAACCAGGAACAGAATCATCGCCAGCACAAAATGAGCTGCCGCTAAAAACATAAACGCCGAAACCGTTGAGAATAGCAGCACTGTGACCAGACGCCGCGACAGCTCCACATACCCTACAACATTGGCAAACACCGCCGTACCTGCGGCAGTCAGCATAGCAAAAGCTACGGCCTTGCCTATCTTATGGACCAGCGGTCCCTTAACCTTGACGACAGAGGCGAAGGCTGAAGAGCGCAGATAATACACGACAAAGGCGAAAATACAAAGCGCCTCTATCAGTATTAAGACCCTGGAAATGGCCACGGCCTCGTAGGCAAGCTGATTGACTAAATCGATGATGAAGACCACCAGCACCGCGCTTAAGATTGAGGTAAGATATCTGTCTAAAATACGTCGCAGCACCACCAAAGCGGGAACAATAGCGAACAGACCCGCAATGGCCTTAACGATCTGCAGAGTTACGCCGTTGCTGACAAAGCAGGCCTCTGCGGCCAGCGCGGCGATGGGGATCGGAACCTCGACCAGTCGCACAGCGCGCTGAAGCTCGCCATTGTGATTAGCCCAGGGGCTGATAACGCGGTACACCTCGCGCAGCACAAACCACACGACCGCGAAAATAAGCACGTAAACGATCAGGGTTAGCGAGTTTTTGTTCCAAAACACCCGCAGCTCGGCAAACTGCTTCTGCAGCGACGCTCTCCACGTCTGCCACGCCTCCCGGCTGACCGAAGGGCTGAGCCTCTCCCACAAAAAAGCGGAATCGCGAGTGAATATCTTGCCGCGGTCCTGCTCAATGGCTTCGGTAAGGTTATTGTTCAGGGTTGTTATCGTATCGCGAAGACCAAAAACCTCGTTCTGCAGCTTAAGCAGCTCGCTCTGGCGCTGGCGCATCTGCTCCTGGTATTTGGACAGTGAAGCTATAACATCGCCAATATCCTCTACGACGGATCTGCTAAGCTTCGCGGATTTTACCGAAGCTTTAGTGAGCACCCACACCTTTTGCCGATATGTCAGATCATCGCCCAGCTGCTTCAGTTCCTCAGCGCGTTTCTGCAAGGTATCGGCCAAAGCGTTAACCTGCTTCAGATAGTCATCCAGACTCGATTTGCGGGCAAACCATACGTCAGAGGGCGTATTTGTCTGCAGCAGCTTGATATGCTCATCGGCAAAGGTCTTCAGCCCATCCTCCAGCTCCGCAACCCGCTCCATGACCGCGACTTCATCTTTATTGTTGGCCATGATATCGTCGATATCATGAGTCTGCAGGGCAAACGCGCCTATATACTCTCCTATCTTATTGACGGGGATAGCTTCGATAGGCATTTCTTCTGACTGTTCGGGAGAAGCAGCTGGATTTGGCTCCGGCTCAGCAAACACGCGCGAGCTATTGCACAGCAGCACAGACAGGAACAGCAAGAAACACAGCAGACAGCTTGACAGACGGCGTTTACTCAAGGTTACATCCTCATCGGCTATTAGGTATGGCCTAAATCCAAATAAACGAAACTGGCCTTAGGAAGGAGCACAACCAGCCTAAGGCCATACAAAGCAAACAATAAAAGATAATTAAATCGCTACCGGCTGATTGCGCCGATAAAGCTTCAGTATTTTGCCGGGATACTCGGAAATCTCTTTATATTTAGCGCTCGCGCTGTTGGGGAATATCTCCTGGCAGGCCTGGAAAAGAGGCGAGGCTGCCTTGTTGTTGGCATCTCCGACGAGCACATCCCAATCGCGAGGATCCTTTCCCTGCTTATAGGCTCTGGCCATAGCCCGCAAAATCGTGCCGCCGCCGGCATTGTAAGCGCCCAGCACTAAATACCAGGACTGCTCTGGGGTCGGCTCGCCCAGCTTCTGATAAGCCTCGGCTACCGTCTGCGCATAGCTGCACCGAGACGGATTCATTCCTGTAATTTTGCAATAATTCTGGGGTTCCAGAACGACCCGAGCTTTTTCGGCCAGCACTTTAACACCGGCAGGCACCGCATACTGCGGATCGCGGCTCATGCTCCAATTAAGACCAAAGCGCCGCATAGTGTCGGGCGTAAGCTGCGTTAAACCGGTAGCGCCCGTATAGCTGACCGCGGTCGGGTTAAAAGCGCTCTCATTGGCCACCAAAGATTTAAACAACAAAGGATGCAAGGGAACGCGCTGATGCGGCCAATGCTGCTGAGAAGCCTTAAGAATATCGGCGTTGTATTTATTCTCGCGCGGCCCATAGCCCCAGGCCGTCTGCATATCGCCCAGCTGAACGTTCTGCGGATCAAACATCGAGCCAGAAGAGCTGCTGACCGCGGGAGCTGCCGGACGGCTGTAAATTTTTACGCTTTTGGGAGCGTTGTTCGGGGTATTCTGTACGGGTTTAAGAGAATTGGTATCTATCGCTGCAGGAGACGCTACAGCAGGAGCAGCAGCCGGAACAGCCGCAGGCAGCTCTGCTGAGACATGAGCAGAAGCTGTGCCGACAGGGGCTGTATTCTGCAGCTGCAGACTGTTAGGCAAGACATCGCCGACAGGGCGCTCGTGGCTGCGGCGCCGATGGCTCATAGGAGGCCGAGCATGATTCTCCTTTGCTTTAAGCTCGACGGGAAGCGGGAGCATTTCTGTATCCTGCACGCATTGCACCCCGCGGCTGACAGGCAAATGGATAGCATCAGAGTCACTAAACGCAGGCTGGGCGCTAAAAGCTAGTGCAAAAACAACACTCAGACTAACGCGATGAAGCCAACCGATCTTACAGTCTAACATGGTTCTCCCCGATTGTTGCCTAAGCAACGCCTTTTAGTTAATAAAAAAAACTTAACTGCCAGTATAACCTTTTTATGGATGGCTAAAGACGGCAGCACACTAACTCAATGTCGTTTAGTTAAGCAATGGCCAATAGATCCCAATTATAGCTCCCCCTAAAGGATGGCAGGGGGAGATGTCGCGACTGCGACAGAGGGGGTGGCCAAAGCTGTTGGGAAAATCAAGGTTTAACGCATGCTGTGCGCTAACCAGTACGCTAACATACAACGCAGCGCTAACCACATGAATGAGCATAACCAATGCCACGAAGCCTTAACTAAATGGCATTGCACACTAACTAAACGTCTTAGGCTAGTTCTCAGACCGTACACCGCGGGAATACATGCAGCAGAAAACCCCTAAACTGCCTGAGTGCAGCAAAACAGCACTCATCATGCGTCCCAACGGCGAAACTATTGCCTCGGATAATTCCTGTTTTGCCCTAAAAATCCTGCCCACAAAGCACTGTAGCAGAACAGCGACAAAAAAAACTAATGGCGCCACCACATCCATTTGGGAGACTGCTCATCGCGGTTGACCGTGGTACGATTCAGATACCACCACCAGCGCGTCAGAGGCGGGTCGTTGACGATCTGGTACTGCTTAAAATTGGAATGCCCCACCTCGTTAACGAATATCGACGCTTTTCCGCGCAGCTGCAGATCCAAATCGCGCACTTTAGCCCAGCGCGACTTCAGATCGACCTTTTCTGCCGCCAAGGCCTCGAGCAAATCCTGAACCTCATCGCGGTAATACAAAAGCTGCGGAGCCGCAAACTTTAGTTTTCCTATAGCCTCGACGCGCGCCCGGTAATCCTCCAGAACCTCATCTAAATACTTGATCAGCTCTATTACCTCGGGATCGATAGGCTTGCCCTGCGTCGGCCGCTGCTGTGATGGCTGCTGTGCTGGCTGCTGCCCAGTATTATCCACGCTACACCTCGCAATCGGGATATCTCTGACCAACTATCGGGATATCTCTGACCAAAACTTATGCAACACCGCGACATCCTCCGCGGTTGTGACCTTTATATTGCGGTAGTCCCCTTCAACCGCCACGACCCTCCCGCCCAAATGCTCGACAAGACTGGCATCGTCGGTGCCCAGATAGGCTTGGCTATAAGCGGCCTCATAAGCGCGAAGCAACAAAGCGTGGCGGAATATCTGCGGCGTCTGCACGGCGCGCAGCTCGCTGCGAGTCAGGGTCTCCACAACGGTCCCAGACGCGTCGACGCGCTTGATGGTATCCTTAACCGCTACAGCGGGAATAACTCCGTCACAGTCGGCTAAGCATGCACACAGCCTTTCTATAAGCTGATGGGTAATCAGCGGACGGGCAGCGTCATGCACCGCCACATAATCGTCATCATCTGCCCGCAGGATGCGCAGCGCCTCGTATATCGAATCCTGCCGCTCGGCTCCGCCGCGCACGACTCGGCTAACCTTTTCCAGGCCACAGCCGCGCAGCAGCGAAAAATATTCATCTTCAAGCCCTTCGGGAGCGGTAACAACGATATCCTGAACCATCTCCAGGCTATTAAACACAGCACAGGTGCGCGCCAAGATAGGCTTTCCTTCTAAGGGAAGCAGAAGCTTATTAACCCCCATGCGGCGGCTCAGACCAGCCGCCGTAATAATTACGTGCAGACGAGGCATCGGTACAGTTTCAGAGGCAGTCACCTCAGTCACAATTCCTTTCGTAAGCTCAGGACGCTATGCAAAATAACAGCGGCTAGGCAAAGGCAGAAGAGCTGACCTGAACTCCCGCGGGGATACCGGCCTTATCAAGGGAGGTACAATCGCTAAACGCGCCCTCTTCGATGCGCTTAAGTCCCTTAGGGAATACGACGGCTTCCAAAACGCCGCAGCCGCTAAACGCTCCTTCGCCGATAATCTCAAGCGTCTCGGGAAGCACCACCCTGCGCAGGGAGGAACAGCCTCGGAATACGCAGTCCTTCAGGAGCGTTATGCGAGCCGCAATGTTAGCCTCGATCAGACCCACGCACTCGTCAAAGGCATCCTCCTCTATATCGCTTACGGACTCTGGTATGTCTATACGCTGCAGAGCAGAGCAAGCCCAAAACGCCCGTTTCCCCAAAGCGGTAAGCCCCTGGGGAAGCACTGCGCTTTGCAGAGCGGAGCAGCGGCTAAACGCGTCTTCGCCAATGGTTTTAACCGCTTCCGGAAGCTCTATGGAAGTCAGCGAGGTGCACCTGGCAAAGGTTCTTCCGGCGATAGCTGTCAGATGCTCCGGCAGCTTTACGCTGCGCAGCGATGAGCAGCCGCGAAATGCGCCGGCACCGATCGCTTCAATGGAGGCTGGCATGGATACGCTCTGCAGGGCCGAGCAGTCAAAGAAAGCACAGCTGCCGAGAGAGACCAAGCCTGCGGGCAGGTTGATCTCCCGCAGCTGAGCGCAGCCCCAAAAAGCATTCGCGCCGATGGCAGTAACGTCGGAGGGGATATGCATACGCCTCAGAGCACTGCAGCCCTGGAATACGCCGTCATTTATGGTGCTGATATGCAAGGGCAAATTTATCGAGCGCAGGCTGGAGCAGTCGCGGAAGGCCGCATAGCCTATATCTAACACCCCAGACGGCAGACTTATCTCGCCCAAGGCCCGGCAGCCCCGGAATGCCTTTGTGCCTATGGACAGCAGAGAGCTGGGCAGATCTATGCCCGCCAGACTGGTACAGCCGCGGAAGACTCCTTCGCCGATAGCGCTGAGCGTTTTGGGCAGCGCTATTCTGGTCAGTCCCAGGCAGTTGCGGAACAGATCGTCGCTGAGCAGTGAGACCCGCTCGGGGATGACTATATCGCGCAAGGCACTGCAGCCCTCAAACGCACCGCGCCCGATAAAGCTGGTCTGCGCGGGGATGCTCAGATTTTGCAGCTTCGCGCAGCCTCTAAAAGCCCAGTCGCCTATGCGCATTATGGAAGCGGGAAGAACCACTTCCATAAGCTCAGAGCATTCTGCCCAGCATTCTTCGTCGATCACCGATACCGAAGCGGGAACGACGACGCGCCGCAGCGATGTACATCCGGCAAAGGCACCGGCACCTATGCGGCGTACCGAAGCGGGAATAACCACCTCGGTCAGTGACGCACACCCCTTAAAGGTATAAGCTTCGATGGCCTGCAGGCCTTCTGGCAGCACAATCTCTTCCAGGGCTGAACAGCCCGCTAAGGCAGAGGGACCGACAGTCTTAAGCGATGCCGGAAGAGTAAGCTGGCGCAGATGCGCGCACCCCGCAAAAGCTTCAGAGCCAAGCTCGGTTATGGTTGCCGGTAGGGTAACATTTATAAGCGACTGCTCTCCCTTAAAGGCGGCGGCGCCGATGGAAACTATCGGCTGTCCTCCGTAACTGTCTGGAACGACTATCCCCTTATAACGGGTGATGGTATATCCATGTTCTCCTTCCTGAAGCTCATACTCCTGGGGGTTGCATACAAAACCAGTCATTATTATCTCTCCATAAGTTATCAGCCAGTCAAATATTGCAGCAGCAAAGGCGAGCAGCCAAAGCTGCCGGCACCGATACTGCTACTGCTTTTCCGCGCTGCTGCGATAACGGGCAAAGAACATGCGCCCCGCCGCCGTCTGCACCACGGAGTTAACCTCGGCCTTGACAGTCTCGCCCACATAGCGGCGCCCTTCTTCGACCACGACCATCGTACCGTCATCGAGATAGCCCACGCCCTGACCGGACTCCTTGCCCTCTTTTATAATGGTAATAGTTAAAATTTCGCCCGCGATAACTACAGGCTTAAGCGCATTGGTAAGCTGGTTGATATTCAGCACCGTAACGCCCTGCACCGCCGCTACCTTGGCCAAATTGTAATCGGTAGTGCATAAGCAGGCATGCATATCCAAAGCCATGCGTATCAGCTTGCCGTCTACGCCATGCTCATTGTACTCGCGGTCGGTCACCTCGATCTCGTGATTCTTGCGCATATTGCTGAGCAGATCCAAGCCCCGGCGACCGCGGTTGCGCTTGAGGTTATTCTCAGAATCAGCCAGTGTCTGCAGCTCGTGCAGAACGAAGCGCGGCACAAGAAGAATGCCTTCCAGAAAGCCGCTTTCCCGCACCGCCGATATGCGTCCGTCGATTACCACACTGGTGTCTAGCAAAATAACGCGCTGGCTCAGATACTGCCCCTGAACCCCAGCGCTAAGCACTTTTTTAAAATTGTGAATAAATACCACACGGCTGCCGACATACGCGCCCATTGTTCCCAAAAATAGGGTTATCATTACCACGCAAAGCGGCCCCAGATAGACACCGACCACAGGAATAGCGCTAAAGGAAACCGTCTGCAAGGCCAGGTTTATGAAAAAAGCCAAAATCAGCCCAAAAAGCAGGCCGATGGCTCCCATAAGAACTTCCTGCACCGGAATAGACTGCAGGGTTTTGGCCAAGCTGTCGATAGCCTTAACCATAAGCCAGGTACAGGCCGGCGCCATAATATAGCCAACGAAGATTCCGAGCATGATCATGGCTAGAGTATTGGCGATAAGCCCGCCACTCGTCAGCCCTACGCTAAAAAACGACCGGGTGTGTTCGGAAAAGCTATAGCCAAGCAATCCGCCAAATATCATAAATATTATGTACAGTAACCATTTGACTATATTTTGCATAACAGCCTCGGTAATAACGGCCGCACACAATCCTTCCCCAGAACGGCCGAAAAAAAAATCACGCTCTACGCTGGCGAACAGCTATTCACAAAATAATAACTTCTGGGAAACATATACTAAGCCTTCTATGCAGATAGCATTTCAAAATAATAATAAGTGGCGCTGATACTGTTAAGAATATACGCTGCACTAGCTTCTGCGGCGGCAATGCTTAGCTTAGCCAATGCCCAGCCGCGTCATTGGTATTCCGCAAACGGATCCGCTCCCGCGCTGGGTTTTCCGCTGGAGCCGCCGCGCTTAACGCTCCCCAGTCCGCAATAGCGCAGAGCCTCGGCCAGCGTCTGTACCCCAACTAGCTCGATATTCAGAGCGTTGTTTTTCAGAGTACGGCGCAGACTGTCATCTATCGAGCGCAGCGGCATAACTGCTTTTTTGAAGCCCAGCTTAGCGGCCTCGATCAGGCGCGCCTCGCAGCCGCTGACAGCGCGTATCTCCCCGCCTAATCCTACCTCGCCAAAGGCCACCAGCTCCGAACTGACCTCTATGCCCAGACGCCCCGAGACCAAAGCCAGACTGAGGGGCAAATCCAAGGCCGGCTCAAGCAGCCGTACCCCTCCGGCCACATTGGCATAAACATCGCTTTTGCCCAGGCTATAATTATGGCAGCGCTTCTGTATTACGGCCAGCAGCAGGCTTAGCTTATTGGCATCGAGCCCCACCGAACGGCGCACTGGCGGCACACCCTGCTCCGCCGCATAGCTGTCGCTTACCAGCACCTGGATCTCCACCAGCACAGGCCGGCTTCCCTCCATAGAGGGAAACACCACCGTACCGGGAGCGCCCAAAGCGCGCTGAGACAGAAAGAACGCCGACGCGTTGGGGATAGGATGCAGTCCCTCGCTGTCCATAGCCAAGAAACCGACCTCATTGGTATTCCCAAAGCGGTTCTTAAGCGTGCGCAGCACGCGCACATTGTGCATACCATGGCTGTCAAAATGCAGCACCGTATCAACTAAGTGTTCCAGCACGCGAGGGCCGGCGATATCGCCGCCCTTGGTGATATGACCAACAAGCAGGATGGTTATGCCGCAGCCCTTGGCTAGGCGCATTAAAGCCGCCGCGCATTCGCGCACCTGGGTAACACTGCCGGGAGCCGGAGACAGATCGGCGCGATATATGGTCTGAATGGAATCAACAATTACCAGCTTAGCCTGGCTGCCGCGCAGCTGGTTCTCGATATTCTCCAGCGCGGTTTCCGACCACAGGGTTATTCGTGAGCAGCTGCCGGACTGCTTCATAACTCCAAGCCTCTCGGCGCGCATGCGTATCTGCCGCGGCGATTCCTCGCCGCTTATATACAGGACCTCGTCTCCCTGCTGAGCCACATACGAGGCAGCCTGCAATAAAAGCGTGGACTTGCCGATGCCGGGAGGCCCTCCAAGAAGCACCAGCGAGCCCTTTACTAGGCCGCCGCCCAGCACGCGGTCTAGATCGGCTACGCCCGTGCTAAAACGCGGTTCCTGCACATTGCCGACCTCGCTTAGGCTGATAAGCTCAGAGGCAGTGCCCACATTGAGGCTCATTCCGCCCAGCTTACGCTCCGGAACGGCCTCCTCCAGAAGCGTGCCCCACGCTCCGCATTCATGGCATTTTCCCTGCCAGCGCGGCGTCTGCGTTCCGCATTTACTGCACACAAAAACGGTATGCGACTTAGCCATAAATAATCTCCATTCTATACCAACGCCAGTAACTTAAGAGTCATGGCATTGGCACTGTCATTTAGTTAGTATTAAACGCGTATACTCGCGCTGCACTAGCTTCCGCGACGGCACTGCTTCGCTACGCTCAGATGTGCCTTTCGCGGAACTAGTTACGCGCTTTGATTTGCTCGCAAAAGCCATGAATTCTGCCAACATGGGCTTAACTAAATGACATTGCCATAGGGGGGGGAGTTAGGAGCTGAATCTATTGGCCATTGCTTAACTAAACGACATTGAGCGATTTCCCAACTATCTCTTGCGGAAAAGGTTTTACCCAGCAAACAAGGAAATCCTTTAGGTTAGATTGGCAAGAAAGGATCTCTCTTCGATGGCTCATCAAGTTAAAGAAAACCAGCTATACAAGACGATACGCTACGACCTAAACGGTGACGGTGCCGACGAGGTAATCGCCCTAAGCGCCTACAAGGTTCGCCCCGATAGCTATCTCGGCCAGCTTATAGTCACAGATCTTAACGGCCAGCACCTGTACGAAGGCCTGCGTCCCGCAGAAGACAACAGCCCCTTCGCTTTTGGGCATTTTGTCTATGGCGACAGCGATATACAGGCCGTAGTCGAAGACACCGATGACGAAGGCTCCCACATAAGCCTTATAGGCGCTCTCGCCATCAGCGATCTGCGCCCCACCCCCTTCCGCGTGTGGCGCTGGCGCGATGAGCTATTCGTGCCCGAATTTGTCAACACCCTGGTCGAATGGCCTGCGGAATCCAACTGCTATGTCTGGAAGGAAAAGGATTTTGAATACGCCGCCGACCGCTGGATCAGCAAGTTCTTTTACGGCCCCGACGGAGTTCTCATGGCTAAGATTATCGACACTACCAGCGAAGATCGCGTACTCATCGGCGAAGGCAAGGTAGTCGTAACCGAAAATGGCTTTGGCGTGTCAGAATGGGTAAAGCTGCCGCAATAGCCACGGCAAAAGGCATCAGAAGTGTCTGATGCTACCGCTAAGAAAACGCCTTAAAAACAGAATAGCGTCCGACTTTGGAGCGGACGCTATTCTATTTTTATTAAGCTCGCATGTGAAGCATGAGCGCCATGCTTACTTTAGGAGACAATGCCGTTTAGTTGGTGTTTCGCGCATATTCGCGCTGCACCAGCTTCCCTATTCCTTATTGCTCTTAGCGTATTCAGCCCAATAGCGCTGGCCGTCTTCTGGCAGCGTATATACGGGATCGTAAAACGTATAGCGTTTTTCCAGGGCATCGGCGTCGTCCATATCGACCACGGTTTTATAGTTCTTGGTCCAATAAGAGATGCCGCGCACCTTATCGTAATCGACAAGCTGATGCACCCAGCGCTTGCCGACAAAGGGCACATCGCAGACCACGCGCGGAGTAGCGAAGCCGGGCAGATATCCCATTATATCGTGCTGCAGCCGCTGAGCCTCGCGCACCGACAGGCGCCAGTGCTCGGAGTTGGGGATCATATCGCACATATAGAAGTAGTACGGCATGACCTTGGCGCAGTCCAAAAGCATGAAGCACAGATCCAGCATATCGTGCGAATCGCTGTTGACACCGCGCAGCAAAACGCCCTGGTTGCGCACATCGCGATAGCCCATATCGAGGATTTTGCGCACAGCCTTGGCGAACAGCGGCGTCACCTGGCTGGCGTGGTTCACATGGGTGTGCACGGCTATCTCTACCCCGCGCTCGTGGGCGCGTTTGGCGATGCGATCCAGAGTGGCCAGAACCTCGTCCTGCAGGAAATGCTGCGGCAGAGCCTGCAGCGCTTTAGTGGCCAAGCGCACGTCGCGGATATTGGGGATGTCCAGCAAGGGCATAACGAATGACTCTAGCTGGCTGGGCGCCAAATTGGCCACATCGCCGCCGGAGACGACCACATCGCGCACAGTGGGAGTGCGGCGCAGATAATCGAGCATGGCCTCCCAGCGCTCGGGCTGCTTCATGTTGAAGCGGTATTTCTTAATATTGGGCGTATCGTTGCCCACCAGATCCATGCGCGTACAATGGCCGCAGTACTGCGGGCAGGTAGCCAAAAGCTCCGCCAGCACCTTGGTGGGATAGCGGTGCGTAAGACCTTCAACCGCCCACATATCGGCTTCGTGCAGGCTGTCGCGCTCAGCCTTGGGGTGGCTGGGCCATTCGGGATGGCGATCGTCAAAGGCGGGGATCATGTAGCGGCGCACCGGATCGTTCCACAGATCGTTCTCGTTCATGCAGTTGATCATTTGCGGAGGGATCAGCATCGACATGGTGCCATTGACGCGCGCATCCTTATCAATGCTGTCCAGCAGCCCCTCAGGAGCTTTATCGCCCCAAACAGCCGCCAGCTCACGCAGGCTCTTAACCGAATGCTTGCGCTGCCATAGCGCCGATTCCCATTCTTCCTTGGTTACATCGGCCCAGCCTGGCCAGCGCGTCCAGTCCGGTTCTACGAACTCGCGTTTAGGAGGATAAATGTAAGGCTGCATGGGCCTCTCCCCCTGAAACACATGTTTTCTGCCAGCAACATTCTCACCCGTCATATAGCACCTCAATCATTATATAATAAGGAAACACTGAGCAAATCAGTGTTTCCATAAGGCCGCAGTTACGGCACTTGCTTATTTATTTAAGAATCATCCCGTGTTTTGCGCGGCGCTCTCATTGTGCGCCTACGGCGCATGTTCTCACCCTGCATTTTGTCCGTTACGTCAGAAAAGCACAGCTTAGTCTCATCATCTTTGTCGATGTCTGCGCACATGCAGGAATTCTCTTTGAAATGTCCGCTTATGATCTCCTTAGCCATGGGAGTCTCTACCCAATCGCGAAGCGCGCGCCGCAGCGGACGGGCGCCGTACTGAGGCTCATCGCAGGAGTTGACTATGCGATCCTTAGCTTCCTCGGTGAGAATCAGCTTGCGGTTTTCCGTAGCCAGCTCCTCATTGATCCGGCTGACCATAATGTCTATGATCTTCTTGAGATGCTCCGGCTCTAGACTATGGAACACGACAGCCGCATCTAGGCGATTCAAGAACTCAGGCTTGAAATAATCCCGCATCGCATCGGTGACCTTTTTCTCCATAATGCGGTGGCGCATTTCCGCATCGTCCTCATTGCGATTGGTGCGGAAGCCAAACGATTTTTCTTCCTGTTCGCCAAAGCCCAGATTGGAGGTCATAACGATCAGGGTATTCTTAAAATCGATATGACGGCCCTGAGCATCGGTCAGCGTTCCTTCGTCCATCATCTGCAGCAGAGTGCCGAAGATTTCGGGATGCGCCTTCTCTACCTCATCAAACAGCACAACCGCGTAAGGCCTATGGCGCAGAATATCCAACTGCCCGCCTTCTTCATAGCCGACGTAACCAGGCGAAGCTCCGAGCAGACGCGAGATGGAATACTTTTCACCATATTCGGACATATCGATGCGCACTAAAGCGCTTTCGTCATAGAACAGATATTCAGCCAGGGTTTTGGCCAGCTCAGTTTTGCCTACGCCGGTAGGTCCTAAGAACAGGAAGGAACCGATAGGTCGGTGCGTATCTCTGTTGCCAGCGCGCGCTCTCCAAATAGCCTCGCTGACTATGCGAACCGGCTCATCCTGACCTACCACGCGCTCGTGCAAGATGCTCTCTATATTGAGCAGGCGCTGCTGATCGGATTCGGTGAGCTTGGTTACAGGCACACCGACGCGCTGAGAGATGACCTTGGCGATATGCTCCTTAGTGAGCACGAAGCTTTCGCGGGTCTCTTTTGCCTCATCGTCAGCTTCGCTGCGCACGCTGTCTGCTTCTTCCTGCGCTATGGTTTTAACCATACGGCCAACCCGAGACTTTTTACTGCCTCTAGCTGTTCTGCTCACCTTTTCTTCCTGGTCGCTGTTATCTGAATCCGCCGCGTCAGCATCAGCTTCCTGATTGTTTTTGCGCTGGCGCGGCTTGCCAGCTTTTTTAGCACCCTCTAGCAGCGCCGCCAGGGATCTTTCCACGCGAGCCAAGCTGGCCGCCTCATCGATAAGATCGATGGCTTTATCGGGCAGACAGCGGTCGGTAATATAGCGGCTGGACAGCCTGATAGCGAACTTTATAACTTCATCATCTATAATGGCATTGTGGAACTTTGAATATATGCCCCTTAAGCCCGATATCATCTCAAATGCCTGGGACGTGTTGGGCTCGTCAACCACAATACGCAAAAAGCGCCGATCTAAAGCGTGATCCTTTTCAAAATTTTTTGAATACTCGGACTGAGTAGTTGACCCTATACAGCGAAAACGCGTATCCGTGAGCACTGGCTTAAGCATATTAGCGGCATCTAAGCCACTCTCCGAGGAGGATCCTGCGCCGATGATTGTGTGAATCTCATCGATAAAGAGAATAACCTTGCCGTCGCACTCCAGGATATCCTTGAGCATTTTCTTTAGGCGCTCTTCAAAATCACCGCGGTATCGCGTGCCCGCTGTAAGCTTGCCGACATCTAGGCTAAGGATACGCACCCCCGCCAGCTCAGGAGGCACCTTATTATCGGCGATGCGCTGGGCTACGCCATCGATAATCGCGGTTTTGCCCACACCAGGCTCGCCGATAAGCAGAGGATTATTCTTTTTGTATTTGAGCAGCTTGACGATAACGTCCTCTATTACATCATCGCGGGCAACGACAGGGTCCAAACGCCCCTTTTCAGCCTCAGCGACTAAATCTACCCCAAATTCAAAGCGCATGGGCACAGCGCTGCTTTTTCTGCGCTCTGAAGCTTTTTTGTGCGACGTATGGCCTTCGGATTCCCTTTTGGAGGGCTTTCTGATTCCTTGCTCTTCATCATCGTCTACTGCAAGAACTGCCATCTCAACTCCGGAGGGATTTACTATGGTTATTTCACTGATGAACTCATTCTTTGCGTCTCTCAGTTCCCGAGACAGCTCCACATCGCGCTCTTCAGAGGAAGACACGCGTCCGCTCAGCAGCATTACAATGATAGCGCTAAAGATAGAGGCACAGGTTATATTTGCTTCGCTGTCGAGCAGAAGAGGGCGGAGCATGTTTTTAAAATCATCGCAGAACTGGGCTTCACCATCAGCAATGGCGGTACCAGACCTGCGACGACTATCACTTAGCTCCCGCAGCTCTTCATTCATGGGTTCGGCAAACCGTTCGATATACTTAATGGTATTATCGTACAGACGCTCCAGTTCTTCGTTGTCGTTTCTGTTATCCCTTACGTAATTGACTATGGCAACAAACAAATGCGCCAGCCCGATCGTCGGACTGCCCAAACGCACCGCTAGCCTGGCCGCCTGAACCACACAGATTTTCGCATCTTTATCAAAACGTTTCCACATACGGCAACTCCCTTATTACTGACGCATGAAGTGCTAATCCATCGTCCCACGCCAATTCTTTAAATAAACGCATTTTAGTATAATCCTTATTATGAAAAACCACAAGGACTAAACCAATGTCGGTTGGTGTGGCCACCCCTATGTCGCAGCTGCGGGAGCCAGTGCCACGCAAATACGGCCTCCTGACACTAACGAAACGATATAGCTAAATCCATACGATCTGCACTCGGCCACAGGGAGCGGCGATCTTGCCGCGCTGAACAAAATCCCAGCGCTTCGCCGCCGGTTCCTCATCCAGGCAGCGCTTCCAGTACTCTTCCTCAGCGTGGCGCCAATACTGCTTATCGCTGAGGTTCTCCGAAATGACCAGCAGATTCTCCATAAGCCCCCACACCATAAAGTTCTCGGGCAGAGGCAAGGCTGCCGCCTCCATAACCCCAGCCAGACGGGGTGCATCGGCTACCAGTCCCCCAGCTTCGGCGCCGCCTATAAACACCAGTTTTTTGCCGCAGTCGTCGCGGCTCTGAAAAACCTTAAATTTTCCAAATACGCGTTCGGCATTGCTGACTGCCAACGGCATCAAATCCGCCACAGCGCGATGCTGAGCATGCCACTGACGGCAGGTCACTTCGGTAACGTGGTGCGGGCAGCGCAGAACATAAGCGGCCCACAGCTTATCAGATCCGGAGATAACTGGCTTGCAGTAGCTGTTAGTTATCAGAGAGCTGTCAAAGGCTTCCCAATATTCCCGGGTGGCTATTTTTAGCGAGACAAAAAACGGCTGGCCGCAAGCGCAGCGTCCTAAAGCTAGGTTCGGCTCACGCAAAAGCCAGACAGCCCGCTCCTGCGGCGTGTCAGATCCAGACCAAGAGTTCATATTAAAGCGCACTTTTTTGGCGTGCCCTTCGCTGTCAACATAGCTGGCTTTGGCTATGCCCAGCCCCGCGTCAATAGTGCAGTCCCAATCCTCAGTCTGTGCGGAAAGAGCCTGAAGAATCCGATGGTTGCGCAGGCCCTGCTGGCGTAGGCAATAGGCAGCCCAACAGGCCAGCTCATCGGGATTCAGCTCCCGCTGCAGAGCCAGCCAGGAGAAGCGCTCAACATCCAGCCTCGCCCAGACATCGGGACCATACCATACAAGGCAGGTTCCGTTGTCTCCGCGCGAACCGCGCTGGGTAAACCATTCCGCCGCACAGCCATCTGCTATCTTGCCCCATTCGTCAAGGCACTTGCCGATGCGCTCGGCCAGTCCATCAAGCTTGAGAAGAACGCCCGCCTTTGGCCAGCCATCTGGCAAATAGGCCAGCGGTGGCTGCACAGTCAGCAGCGAGCCGCCCTTTCTTCCGGACTCGGTACTGCGGTCAACCTTTAACCTTGGGTGCTCGCCAAAGACTAAGGAAGCGTAGCTATTAAAATCCGAGGCCTGCGTCTGCAGAGCGCGAACCCCTCCGCGCAGACCACCTTCCGTCTCGGCAGGCACACCCTCAAACAAATCCGACAGCAGGTGGCTTATATGAACGTTAAGCGAGCTGTACTCGCCGCACCGATCGGCTATTGCTCTGTCGGTTAACAGCTCCTGATGCCAGCTTTCTTTGCTTACGCGCTGAATGTTGAGCCCGTCATACTCGATATGGCCCCAGCTTTCGCGCCAGCCTCCTTTAGCGTCTCTCCAGCGGTACCAGTGCAAATCGATGCTGTCAGACAGCGTAAAGCAAGCTCCCAAAACCGCGACCAGCGCATCGGTTGACAGAATATCTCCGCAGGAGCGGCAGCACGTATAGCCATATTCCTGAACGCCGCGCAGAAAGTCCCGGCGCCAAAGCTGAGCACGCCCGGGCACTGAGCCTCCAGTCTGTACCGTTACGGCAGTGTAGCTATGGCAGTTAGTACAGAGCCAGGCCATAATCAGCTGCTCGGTATCGACCTCCGACCAAGCCACGCTTTGGCTAATATAGCGCCGCAAATGCGCGCTGCGCAAGTGCTTGGCCATTTCCAGGGCGATAGCGGCGTCAAAGGAGCTGCCCTGCGGCTCCGTTTCGTTTTCCGGCTCTTCCGCCTCGTCCTTTGCCAGCTCAAGCGTTTCATCCCACTTAGTAGGCTCATAAACGCGCACTAGCGCGTGATCGGCATCGCTAAGCTTCAGCTCCTCTTCCGTCTCGTAGGCTTCCTTAATCTGCTCTTTGCTTAAGGCTTCAGACTGCGCTACGCTATCGGGCTTCTGCCAAGCTTCAGGCGAGGAATCAGCCTCCTTAGCCAAGCCTATATCAGGCAGCTCCAGCGATATGGTTTTATCATCGCCAGCCAGTCCCATAGCGGCATTAGACTTAAAGCTGGGGAAACGTCCTACAGCCCCCCAATAGCCTGCGCGATCGCCCTTATTCTGCTCCGGAGCATCGTCATACTCGGGAAGCTCCCCGCTAGTAGGCAAAAGCACATAGTCGCTGTCGGTCGGCATATCAGTATCGGCGACAACCGCCAGATAGGCTTCCTGTTTGCGAAACTGTACAACCGCAATAGGCCTGCCCAGCTCCAAATTCTCAGCAGCAGCAAAATCAGGCCACTGCAGTATCGGCGTTTCGGGCAGCGTTTCAGGTATGCCCTCCCATACAAACCACAGGCTAAAAGGGAAAGCCAAACCGCGAGCGCAGGCGCGCGGCAGGGAGGAGAATATGTTCGGAAGATTCACCAGACAGCCCACGAACTGCGGCTCCTCAAAGGCGTCAAGTACCATACGGCCCAGCTCTAAACGCCATACTCCCTGCTCTGTTTCCAGCCTGTAGGTCGGCAGATCCGCGGGAACATATTCCAAAGGCTTAATAGTACTAAGCGATTCCCCGATATACAGCCCCAGAATCCAGGCTACGCATTCAGCGGTAAATATCCGCTGCGGAGAGCAGA
>JAFSXO010000103.1 GCA_017444045.1 bacterium
ATTGCGTCAGAGGGCAATTGTAGGATAACCCTTTAAGGCGTTGAAATATCAAAGATTGACTCGTTAACTTACGGTGCGGTAGTTTCACGTTAGTTTCACGTTAGGAGATCGGCTTCCATGGATAATATGGTCAGTGCAACCATTGGGCGTTATCACATCATCGAGGAATTGGGCCGAGGCGGCATGGGCGTGGTCTATAAAGGCCATGACCCCCTGCTGGATCGCTCTGTGGCAATTAAAATCCTTTCCCAGCAGCTGGTGGGAAACGTCGAGTGCAAGGACCGCTTTTTCCGCGAGGCTCAGGCCGCTGCGCGTCTTAATCATCCGAATATTACGGCGATTTACGACATCAATGAGCATGAGGGCATTTATTACCTCGTGTTTGAATTCGTCACCGGCAAATCCCTTGACAAATATTTAGCCGATCATCCGCATCTTGACGTTGAAGAAGCGCTGAAAATCTTTATTCCCGCCGCCCGGGCCTTGGATTACGCCCATCAGCATGGCATCGTGCACAGAGATGTCAAGCCCGGCAATATTATGGTCACCGACGAGGGCGACGCCAAGGTCGGCGACTTCGGTATCGCCTGGGTAGAGGCCTCGCAGACGCTTACCCAGCCCGGACAGATAGTCGGCTCCTGCTTCTACTTCTCCCCGGAGCAGGCCCGCGGCGAAAAGGTAGACCGCCGCGCCGATATTTATTCCCTGGGCGTTCTGCTGTACGAAATGCTCACCGGAAGAGTGCCCTTCAGGGCCGACAACCTGCCGGCGGTAATCCAGCTGCACCTAACCAAGGACCCCGATCCGCCGACCATGTACAATATGGCCATTCCTCGCAATGTGGAAAACGCCATACTGCGCTGCATGAAAAAGGATCCGGCGGAGCGCTATCAGAACGTCAGCGATCTGCTCAAAGACCTGCACAGCGAAGAGCTGCCCAGCGATCTCACCGCCTCAAAGATCAGCCCGTCAGAAGCAGCCCTGCACAATATTTTAGGCAACAACTACTACAAGCAGAACAAGCTCGACCTGGCGGTCATGGAGTGGAATAAGGCCACCGGCCTAGACCCGTACAACGCGCTGACCCACAACAACCTGGGCACGGCTCTCGACGGTATGGGCAAGCTGAAAGAGGCTATTACGGAATACGGCAAGGCCGTCGATCTGAACCCCAACAACTTCGTGGCCCACTATAATCTCGGCTCAGCCCATTACCGCAACAACGAGCTGGAGGAATCCATCGAAGAATACCGCAAGGTTACCGTTCTGAATCCTAAGTTCGCTCCCGCGTATTACAATCTGGGCAACGGCTACTTTAAGCTGGGCAAAATCGATTCCGCCATCGAAGAATGGCAGAGGGCCCTGATCCTCAACCCTCAGTATGCCGAAGTCCTGTACAATCTGGGCAATGCCTATTACCGCAAGGGACGGCGCGAGGAGGCCATGGACTATTGGAACAAGGCCCTGGAGCTCGATCCTCAGTTCGCCATAGCTCTGTACAACATCGGCTCGATCAAGATGGAAAACGGCGAAGTCGATTCCGCGGTGGAGCTTTGGCAGCGCTGCCTGGAGGTCAATCCGGAATTCGCCGAGGCGCGCTATAATCTGGGCAACCTGCATTACGATCAGGGCAACGTCGAGCTGGCTATTCCGGAGTGGGAAAAGGCAACTCAGGCCAAATACGGCTTCTGGCAGGCGCACTACAACCTGGGCAACGCATATTTCTATCTTTCCCAGTTTGACGAAGCCATCGGCCAGTGGCAGAAGACCGTGCAGTTCCAGGATCAGCACTGGCCGGCGCATTGGAACTTGGGCAATACCTACTATTATCAGCGGGCTCAGGTTGACGCTGCTGTGGTTGAATGGCAGCGCGTGGCCGGCATTAATCCCCGCCACTGGCAGGCGTACTACAATTTGGGCGAAGCCTACTTAGGTCAGGGCAAAATCGAGCTGGCAACGTTAGAGTGGGATAAGGTCGTGCAGCTGAATCCCAAGTTCTGGCACGTTTATCACAATCTGGGCACTCTGTACTACCAGCGCGGCAAGCTGGATCAGGCCGTTGCCTATTGGACCAAGGCTGTAGCGCTGATGCTTTTCCCCTGGTAGGCGCTCTCGTTTAGCTACGAAAAAAGCTTGCATCCCAGTTTGAGGGATGTAAGCTTTTTTGTTTTAATACACTGATTAGAATGACGCAAGGGGGCGGTGCTTGTCTTAGCGGAGCATAGCGTGCAGTCAGTTCTGGGGTAGGCACATATTAGCGGCAGCGAAGCTGTGCCAGCGCGGAAGCTGGTGCCGGAGCGTTCCCCTTACTGCTTGCCGCCGGCGCAGTAGGCTGCCCAGATGCCGGCCACGCGGCGCTGCAGATAGCCTAAATACGGACCGGGATTGTGCAGCAGCTTGGCCAGTCCTTTGTTGGGCTGGGCCGGAATCGCTTTGACCCCGTAAACCTGAGCGATTGCGGCTCGGGTGGCGCTGACGATGTTGGTTAAGCGCAGGCTGACCATATCGGCGCTGAGATCAAAGAGCTGCAGCAGAGGATGGGGGGTAGCGATCAGCTCGCGCGCGTAAAGGAAGGGCGCGTAGTGCGTGGCCTCATAAATGCGCTCCAGCAGATCGTCTAATTCGTCTAGCTGCTCGCTGCCCCAGATGCCCGATATCTCCATCATTAGCTCGCTGGGTATGTCAGAGCATTTTGAACGGCTCATGGCCACTGACGAGGTGCGCTTAACGAGAGTGCATCCCAGATCCTCAGGCGTCTCTTCGAGGGAGAGGATCGTCTGCAGAGTGCGGCGCAGCTTGCTTTGGCGGTGGGCGATGGAGTTGAGCTGCCAGTTGACCAGGCAGAGCTTTTCGCTGCTCCGCATACCGCACCAGTCTTTGTGCATCAGCAGACTGCAGCTGTCCTCGGCGTAGGCTGACATAGGGGAGCCGCTTTCGCAGCCGACCAGCTCGATATTGGCGATGCCGTACAGATCGGAGGCCAGGGCGCTAACCGCCTGGCTTATATCGCCATCCTCCTGAACCTGAAGCGTGGCTTTGTAAGCCGTTTGGGTGGGAGTGCTGCCCAGATATGAATCGGCCATGCTGGGCTCGTCTGGCTCGAGCTCCATGCTCATCGACCACTCGTGCAGCAATTGCTGCGCGTAGCTGTAAAAATTCTTCCAAATAGCGCTATGCGCGCTGATCTGCTCGCGTATGCTGCCGATAGCCTTAGGGCTGGTGTCCTGGCGGCTGGCTATCTCCGTCAGGTTATCGCTGCCCATCATTAACGAGGTCAGCAGCTGGCGCTGTGCTGTGGTAAAAAGCTTAGGTGAGAGCGTCTGACGCGAATCGCGCATCCAGGCCACCAGCTGATCGCGCTGCTGTCTGGCGCGCAGGCCTCCGAAGCTGGCCTCTGCTGAAGCGAGTGGAGAATCTGGCCAGCTGTGCTTGTAGGGATTGGCGTATTGCAGCTCTGTTTTGCTGTCCTTGTCCGTATGTGGCGCAGCTTCCTTTTGGGCTGCTGCAGGTGCGGCGGCCTTGTCTGTCTCAGCGGGTTTGGCATCAGCCTCCTGCGGTGCCGCCTCTGGCGCGGCGCTGGTGGTTTGCTCAGCCTGCTTAGCCGTTTTGGTGTTCTTATCTGATGCGTCGGCATTATGCGGCTCGGAGGTCTGCGCGGCTTCCTCAGGTTTGGCGTCAGCTTCCTGTTGGGCTGCTGCGGGCACGGCGGCCTTATCTGCCTCAGCGGGTTTGGCATCAGCTTCCTGCGGTGCCCCCTCTGGTGTGGCACTGGCAGCCTGCTCAGCCGCTTCGGTGTCTTTCTCAGAGGCCGCGGCCTTTTGCGGCTCTGAAGTTTGGGGAGCTTGTGGTTCGGAGGTCTCTGCCTGAGAAGCTGCTGTTTCTGTCTCTGGCTCGGTATCTGCAGGCTGTTCGCTTATAGCCGGCTGCAGCGCAGGGCTGTCCTGTGATGGCGCAGTCTGGCTGGCAGAGGCCGGTGCAGACGGTCTGAGGCTGTTTAAGAAATCGCCCAGCGTCATGCTCGGATCGCAGGGCTGCGCTAATAATCTTCCCTCGCGCTGCAGGGTGTCGCGCACCAGGCTCTGCAGAACGCACATAGATTCTGCGAGCGCGGATTTTAATTCATCGTTTTCGGTTCGCAATGCTTCGCAGTAATCAAAAGCCTGGCGCAAAGCGTCTTCGGGGGCCAATTGCGATAGAGAGGCAAAATCCAAAGGAGCGCTGCTGTTGTACACGATGAACCCTCGGCATAATAGTATGATGCGAGATATAAATCAGAATTATATTCTTGTGCAGGCTATGCCTAATGGTGAAGAATCTGCTTATGCGTTGCCTGAAGGCGGGGTTACACCGGCTAAGAAACAGGAAATATCTTGGAACTGCCTAACCCATTCGTCCACGTCTGCATCGACTTTATCTTTAAGCTCTTCAAGCTCATCGGCATCCTGACAAGCGCGTATCTGGGAGCGATAAGCTTCAATTTTATCGCCCAGCTTAATAAATTTATCGCGGACATTCTTATCGGGGTGCATGTCCACGATAGATAAAACTAAATCGTTTTGGCGCAATGTAAGCTCATCTACATGGCGTTTAGCTTCGGCAGCCTGCATGACATTCATGGCATTGGACTGAACTCGGGCGTATTTCTCAAGCTCTTTGCTAACTTCAGCAAGCTTGTGAAGTTTCTCTATTACTGCTTTGCGAGTTGCAGGCGTCTTTTTTGTGTTATCCTGAGCCATATCTCTTTCCG
>JAFSXO010000104.1 GCA_017444045.1 bacterium
ATAGTCTCTGGCTTTATAGCTTTCTTGGGGGTATTGAATGTCCAGCTTGAATAGAGTAATTCTTATTGGCCGTGTGGCTTGTGACGTTGAGCAGAAGGCGACAGCTAATGGCGTGTCTTATGCTCGTTTCCGTTTAGCGGTCGATCGCCGCGCCCGCAAGGGCAGCGAGAGTACCGCCGATTTTATCCCCATCGTCGCGTGGGATCGTCTGGCTGAGATTTGTGGTCAATATCTGACAAAGGGCAAGCTGGTCGCTATTGAGGGGCGTTTGCAGACGCGCACATACGAGGCCGCCGACGGCTCGAAGCGTTCGGCTTTTGAAGTGGTGGCAGACGATATGCGCATGCTGTCGACAAGGGATGGTGGCGCTCGCGCCAGCAATGACGGTTATTCCGGCGGCTATAACGCTCCTGCTCCTCAGGATATTTATGCCGATGGCGGTGACGATACCCTCGACGCAGATAATATCCCATTCTGATAGATAGATAAGTTTTCTAGTATATTTGGAGGTATTCCATGGCTCGTGGAGAACGCCGGGGTCGCAGACCTCGCAGAAAAGTTTGCCATTTCTGTGCTCCTCATCAGGGTGACACTCATGGCACTGAAATCGATTACAAGGATGTTGAGCTGCTCAAAAAGTATGTGAGCGAGCGCGGTAAGATTTTGCCCAGACGGATTTCCGGCACCTGTGCCCGCCATCAGAGAAAGGTTACCATAGCCGTTAAGAGAGCGCGTTACATGGCGCTGCTGGCTTATGTGGTTTAATCTTAGCTGATTTGTGCTGTAGGCCCGCCCGAGTGTTCCGCAGGGAATTCAGGCGGGTCTTTTTGTAAGATATTCATTGTTTTCTGACATTTTGTCATTTTATCATTTTATCATCTAGGAGGCGTTTTATGCAGTTAGTTCTTATTAAGGATTGTCCCAAGGTCGGCAAAAAGGGCGATACAGTTAATGTCTCTGACGGCTATGGCCGCAACTTTTTATTGGCCCGCGGCTATGCTGTATCGGCTACCGACGGTCGTCTGCGCACTATAGCCAAAGAAAACGCAGACAAGGCCGACACTGAGCGGCGCGCTAAGGCTGCGGCTGAGGAATTGGCGGTTAAGCTGCAGGAGTCTCCTATCAGCATGAAGGCCCGTTTTGGAGAGGGCGGAAAGATTTTCGGCTCGATAACCGCAAATGATATTGTAGCTGCTATCAAGGATCAGCTGGGAATCACTGTAGATAAAAAGATAGTAAAAATCGACACCCCTCTAAAGTCGGTTGGCGAATACAAAATAACGGTTCGGCTGCATTCCCAGGTTAAGGCTACGGTAACGATTAATTTGACGGAGATATAGCTTGACTTCTATCGACGGTTTTCTGCTTGATTCGGTAAATGATTACCACCGGCGTCTGGATATTTTGTTCCACATTTTGGCACAGCTATACGGTCCCGACAAGCTGGTTCTTAAAGCCCGCAAGGCCGGGGTGGTGCGCCAGGTTAAGTCCAGCAGGGTCGGCGAGCGTTTGCTGGCCCTGGAACGCCTTATCTTCGAAGATGCTACGCTGAGCAGCATTCCCTCTAAGGAAGAATACGAAGAGGTATTTGACCGCTGCAAGAATGAGCTGGCCAATATTGTGGCTCGGCGCACTGTAGAGATGGAGCTTGACCAGAAGGTCGCGATGCGCATGCGCGACCGCCAGAATGAATTCGCCGAAGAGATGCGCCGCGAAATCCTCAAAGAGGGACGCGGAGCGGAAACCTCGAGCACTCTGAAAAAGCTGGCCGAGCTGGAAGAACTCGAGGGCAAGGGCCTGCGCGCCTCTGCCCTGGGATTGGTGCGCCCTTCCAGCCTGGCGGAAGTCGTGGGGCAGGATCGGGCTATAAGCTCTCTCATGGCCAAAATAGGCACGCGCTATCCGCAGCATGTGATCCTGTACGGTCCTCCCGGAGTGGGCAAAACCACAGTAGCCCGTTTAGTGCTGGAGCACATAAAGAGCCAAGGCGGAGACGCCTTTGCGGAGGATGCGCCGTTTATCGAGGTAGACGCGACCACGCTGCGCTGGGATCCGCGCGAGGTTACCAACCCCCTGCTGGGATCGGTGCACGATCCTATCTATCAGGGAGCGCATCGGGAGTATGCTGATGAAGGCGTGCCCGAGCCGAAAATTGGCATGGTTACTAAGGCCCACGGCGGCGTACTGTTTCTTGATGAGATAGGCGAGCTGGACACCATGCTGCTCAATAAGCTGCTGAAGGTGCTGGAGGATAAGCGGGTCAGCTTTGAGTCTTCCTATTACGATGAGGATGATCCGCGCGTGCCGCGCTTCGTCAAAAAGCTGTTTGCCGAAGGGGCGCCAGCCGATTTCATTCTGATCGGCGCTACCACGCACCAGCCCGAGGATCTGCCGCTGGCGATACGCTCGCGCTGCTCTGAGGTCTACTTTGAGCCGCTTAATGATAGCCAGATCGCCGATATCGTAACCCAGGCGGCCGAGCGCTTGGGGGCGGAGCTAGAGGACGGAACCGCTCGTCTGATCAGCGAGTACACCATTGAAGCGCGCAAGGCGGTGCAGCTGCTGCTCGACTGCTATGGTCTGGCCATGCAGGAACGCGCCCAGGATGAACAGGTGCGCATAACCCTGGATGACTTCCGCAAGTGCGTCCGCCTTAATCGTTTGAACAAAGCCGTGCCGGTTAAAGCCGGAAAAGAGCCGGAAATCGGCAGGGTATTCGGCTTGGGGGTGTCGGGCTTCTTGGGCTCCTGCTTGGAAATCGAGGCTGCTGTCTACAGGTCTGCCGAAAAGGGCAAGGGGCACTGGCGGTTTAATGAGGCCGCAGGCGAAATGGCCCGAGATTCGGTGTTCAATGCGGGATGCGTTATTCGCGGCCTGCTGGGCAAGGATCTAAATGATTTTGATGTGCACGTCAACGTAGTCGGCGGTGGCAAAATCGATGGCCCGTCGGCTGGCCTGGCTGTAACCCTGGCTCTTTACAGTGCCTTGGAGGAGCGGCCTCTGCGCTCTGATATTGCCATAACTGGAGAGATCTCGATTCGCGGGCGCATAAAGGCTGTTGGGGGAATTCCCGAAAAGCTTTATGGGGCACAGCGCGCCGGCATGAAAAAGGTGCTCATACCGCGGGAGAACTCGGCTGACGTACCCAAGGAGCTGCGGGAAATGCTGGAAA
>JAFSXO010000017.1 GCA_017444045.1 bacterium
AAAAGACAACAAATATACAAATAAATTAATTAATTAAAGCGAGAAGAAGCGGAACGCTTGGCCAAACAGCGAACAGAAATCAGCTGACAGCTTCCGCAGAGCTTATAGCTTTCGCTGAGCATTATTATTTGCAAAAAAAACATACCGAAGGAGAACAATATGCGCATCAGATACAGCTTCGGCCTGACAGCAGCAGCCATAGCCAGCCTCTGGCTGAGCGGTCCGGCAATGTGCGGTACCCCGCAGGAAGAATTCACGCAAATTCATCAGCGCTATGTGCAGCAGGTAGCTCCGCTAGCGCAGGCCGCCAAAATTGCCTGGTGGAACGCGGAGACCATAGGCAGCGACGAGACCTACGCGCAGCGGGTAAAAGCCGATGACGCTCTCACCAGCTTTTACAGCGACCCTGAGACCTTTGCCAAGCTCAAAGAGCTGCGCCAGTCGGGAAGTATCAAAGATCCCATGCTAAAGCGCGAGCTGGACGTGATGTACTTCGAGTATCTCCCCTACCAGGCCGACCCTGAGCTCAGCCGCAAAATCAGCGCCAAGGAAGCCGAAGTAGAGCGCATTTTCAATGTCCACCGCAGCAGGGTTGGCGACAAGCGCCTAACCGAAAATGAGGTGCGCAAGATTCTGACCACAACCAACAGCAGCGAAGAGGCCAAAGCTGCCTGGCTAGGCTACATGGCTCTAGGCAACGATGTGGCCCAGCCTCTGCACGAGCTGATCCTGCTGCGCAATGAGATGGCGCGCAAGCTCGGATACCGCGATTTCTTCGCCATGCAGCTGGACATTCAGGAGCTTAACGAGGACGAGCTTATGGCTCTGTTTGACGATCTGGACAGGCTCACTCGTCCCGCATTCGCCGAGCTCAAGAACGAGATTGACGAATATATGGCCAAACGCTTTAACATCCCCAAAAAGGATCTGCGCCCCTGGCACCTGGGCGATCTCTTCTTCCAGGAAGCCCCCGAGATGGGCAGCTTTGACTCCAGCAGCCTTTACGAGGGCAAGGACCCGGTCAAGCTGTGCCAAAAGTACTTCATGAGTTTAGGACTAGATCCCCGCGCCATCCACGAGCGCAGCGACCTTTACGAGCGCCCCAACAAGAGCCCGCACGCCTTCCAGGAGACCATGGATCGCGGCCAGGATATACGCCTGCTCTGCAACATTAAGCCAAATGCCAGCTGGATGGACACCATCAACCACGAGACCGGCCACGGCCTCTACGATCAGCACATCGACGGCGACATTCCCTACACCCTGCGCACCGCCAGCCACACAATGACGACCGAGGGTATCGCCATGATGATGGGCCGCATGACCAGAACCCGCGACTTCTTAAATAAGGTAGTGGAAGTACCAGCCGACCGCCTCGACGAAGCCAGCCGGATCAACAGCCAGATTATGCGCGCCGAGCGCCTTATCTTCTCGCGCTGGACCCAGACTATGCTTCATTTTGAGCGGGAGATGTACCGCAATCCCAATCAGGATCTCAATAAGCTATGGTGGGATCTTAAAGCCAAATATCAGCTCCAGAACCCTCCAGACGATATGAGCGGCCACGATTATGGGGCCAAGATGCATATTGTAGGCGCCGCCGTCTATTACCACAACTACATGATGGGCGATCTGTTTGCCAGCCAGCTGACCGACTACGCCGCCCGGGAGATAATGGGCATCAAAGATCCCAACTCCACCTCGTTTTACGGTCACCCAGAAGTCGGCGACTACCTGAAGACTAAGGTATTTGCCCCGGGCAACCTATACAATTGGCGCGAGCTTACCATAAGGGCAACTGGCGAGCCTCTTAACGCTAAAGCCTTCGCCGAGACCATCAAGAAGTAGCCGAAAGCTATATTTAATAATAGAGCCTGTGAATAGTGCGTGATTGCAGTGATCATCATTCACAGGCTCTACTTTTAATGCAATGCCAGGAATTATCTTTAATGCAATGCCAGGAATTATCCGCGCTGCACCAGCTTCTGTGCTGGCACTGCTTCGCTCAGAGGTTCCTTGCGCGGAACTGCTTACGCGCTATAATCAGCGAACAACAGCCAGTAATTGTACCCACATGGGCTTAACTAAAGGACATTGTCCAATAACCTTTTCCATATTTTAGCGGTTTCGCTTCTGCAATGCTTCCACGCATTCCAGCACATAGCCAACTTCGTCTAAGCTATTGTGCCAGTGCGGAGCGAAGCGCAGGAGACCATCGGGATTGCTGCAGAGGATCCCCCGTTCACCGAGAGCGGCTGCCCACTGCGCGGTGTTCAGCCCCTCGGCGGGCGGAATTACGCTCAGGATTCCCGAGGCTGGCTTCGAGCGCAGACTGGCAAACCCGCGCTGTACCAGCCCCGCCTCCAAAAGATCGTTATAAGCGCACACATGCGCATAGATATTCTCCCGGCCAAGCTCCTCCAAAATAGACGTGGAAGCTTCCAAAGCCAAATATCCCAGAGTATTGCCCGTACCCAGCTCAACAAAGGTGGCATCGCGGCGCAGCGGACGGGAGTAATCGAGATGGCCGCTTTCGGGCTCGCTCAGAAAATCAAAGGTATGCTCGTGGCTAAGCCAGCCGGCCATAACCTGGCGCAGGCGCGGCAGCCATTCCTCGGCAATATAAAGAAAACCTGCGCCTTCAGCGCCCATCAGCCATTTATGCGAGCCGCAGGCTAAAAAATCAACACCCCAGGCTTTGGCCTGACACTCCACCACGCCCAGCCCCTGAATGCCATCGACGCAAAGCGCCGCACCGTAACGATGGCACAGCTCGGCTATTTCTTTAATGGGCATCAGCAAGCCGCTCTGAAACTGCACCAGGCTGACCGCGACCAAGCGCACCGCGCCGCGCGACTTATCCTGCAGAGCCTCGCTCAGAGCACCCAGCACATCGGGCTGGGGAACCCTTTCCAGGGGCAGAAGCTGCAGATCAAGGCTGTACAATTCCGCGGCGCGCTGCCAAGGCGTTATATTCGCGGGGAATTCGCCGCAGAACGACAGAACGCGATCGCCCTGGCGCCAGGGGAAGCACAGAGCCACACTGAGCACACCCTGCGTAGTATTGGGGACTAAGGCGATGTTCTCCGCGACAGCGCCGCTAAGCCGAGCTAAACGCTCGCGCAGAACAGTGCGATAGGGCAGCCATTCGGCAAAGGCCGCCGACCCAAGCCTTGTATAGGAGGCCACAGCCTCGCCGATTCGGCGCTGCACAGGCAGAGAAATGGGGGCGATAGAGCAATGCGCCAAATACGCCCGATACTGCAGGTTAGGAAACAGCGAGCGGTCAGCCAAACGCGGCTTCAGACCTGGCTCATTTTCGATTTCATTCAGCATAGGTTTCACGAAGCTGCCACGTTAGCTAATTGCAATTTTGAATTATACTAATCCAAAAGCATTACTGCTTTTCGCTTAGAATCTGCTCCAGCAACGGAACCAGCTCGGCCAAATCGCCTTCAACCCTATCCCAGAATTCCGCGCCTACCTGTTCGCGCAGCATCTTGGAGATCGCCAGCTCATTTTGCAGGGCACTTTCAACAACCGTCCGACCCTCTTCTGTCAGCCCGATTAAGACCTCGCGCTGATTGACATCGCTGCGAACGCTAACTACCCAGCCACTGCTTTTAAGCGTTTTTACATTGCGGCACATAGTCGTGCAGTCGAGGTTCAGGTGCTTAGCAAGATCGACCTGAACTACCTTGCCACTATGCCTATGATACTCCGCCGTCAGTCTTTCGCGGCAGGCTTCACCGGTATGAGAGATCCGCTCTTTGCACATAGCTTCCCACCAAGAAGTATCGTAAAGAGCCTTCATAACCGCCAGCTGAGTTACTTTAACATGCAGCTCCTTGCCGGCGACCATGGATTTAGTGGCAACCGCTACCTTAGGCATACCCAAATTATATATATTTGTTATGGCGCGCGAAGCACGGCGCAGCTGACTAAAAAGCTTGTTCTCTCCTAGGCTGACCGCATCAGCGTCTTCCACTTTTTTGGCCGCTCCGGCAGCTGAGCGTTTGCTTTTGGCTGCAGCCTTTTTTGTAGCCGAAGAACTAGCTTTATGGCTGGCTTTATCGTTATCATGAGCAGAATTGTTATTAATCTTCATCGGTAATTCTCTCAATCAATACCCTTACATCGCTTATTGAACAGCGTTCAGTTGTTTGAAAACCATTTTTCGGAGTTCAGCAAGCTTAATCCTTTTTCTTAATTATTCTTTTATAAATCAAATTTGAGCTCATCAAAACGCTTAAAACAGACCTGCCAGCATTGAGCTCAGGATTGCCAATTCTATAGCGGCAAATAAAGGTAAAACAGCACGCTGACTAGAAGTTTTCTTGAATACAATTCAGATAACATACTTTGAATATATTAGTATGGAGGAGCTATCTTACATGATACTGCCTGTCGACGTTATCCGTGCCCTACCCAAAACAGATCTCCATCTTCATCTCGACGGTTCTCTGCGCGAACAGACCCTTATTGAACTCGCCAAAGAGCGCAAGGTTGAACTGCCTTCATATACAGTAGAGGGCCTGAATGAAACCGTTTTCCGCCCTCAATACAAAGACTTAGTTGAATATTTGCAGGGTTTCAGCTATACCAACGCGGTCATGGTCGACAAGGAAGCCCTCGAACGCATCTCCTACGAATTAGCTTGGGACAACATTAACGAGGGCGTGCGCTATATTGAAGTGCGCTTCGCTCCCCAGCTCCACGTGCGCCCCGGGTTCACCATCGACGAGGTTTGCAAAGCCGTCAACGACGGTCTGCGCCGCGCCCAGCAGGAGCATGCCAAAACCCCCGAGGTAGCAGAGAAGGGCGAGCCGCTGTTCCACTACGGCTTAATCGTCTGCGCCATGCGCTTTTTTGTGGCCCCGTCCTCTCCCTGGTTTGGCAGCTTAATCAGCCTTATGTCCGAAACTCACGAGGAAGAGCTTTACGCTATGGCCTCCCTAGAGCTGGCCAAAGCCGCGGTGCGGCTGCGCGATGAGGAAGGACTGCCCATCGTCGGCTTCGACTTAGCTGGCGCCGAATTCGGGCATCCCGCCTCCACTCACATAGAAGCCTACAAGTACGTGCACAAGAACTTCATGCAGAAAACGGTACACGCCGGCGAAGCCTACGGACCAGAAAGCATCTTCCAGGCGATCACCGACCTGCACGCCGAGCGCATCGGCCACGGCTACCACCTGTTTTCTCCTGAGCTTTGCGGCCCCAGCATTAGCGATCCGCAAAAGTACGTAAACGCGCTCTGCCGCTACATTGCCGACCACCGCATTACCATCGAGGTCTGCATAACCTCCAACCTGCAGACCAATCCCGCCATCGGCTCGCCGAAGAACCATGCCTTCGGCAAGATGCTCGAAAGCAAGCTTTCGGCCACACTCTGCACCGACAACCGTCTGGTCAGCCATACAACGGTTACCAACGAGCTAAAAATAGCTTTAGACACCTTCAATCTTTCATTCAGCCAGCTGCGCGACACCATCGCTTACGGCTTCAAGCGCAGCTTCTTCCCTGGCTCCTACACCCAGAGACGAGAGTACGTGCGCCAGGTCATTAATTTCTACGACAGAATCATTGCCGATTATAAAGCGACGCAGAATAACGCTGAGCAAGCATAAACCGCACCGCTTGCCCGCGCAATCAAACCAGCACAGACCCGCCAAGCTGTCAGATAATCGCAGATTTTGTTGGGAATTATAATTAATTTAACTTTTGGGCTATAATTAATCCTAACATTTGCGCTATAATTATTGACAAGTGATAGGCTAAGCCTTAGGAGGTAAGCAAATGATATCAAGCATAGGAAATAACAATATAGCAGCCATGCAGTCGATGAACTCGGTGGCTGGAGCTGCGGCCCCCCAGGCACAGCGTGAGCCTGAGGCTATAGCCCAAAACACCAGCGATTCCTGCGATGTTCGCCCTCAGACCAAGTTAGACAAGCTGCTGGGCACAACCGCGGCCAAGGCTGCCGAATTAGAGGCCTCGCTGGAGCCCCACGTCCCCGGTCAGGTTATCGTCAAAACCAAAGGCTCACTGTTCATGAGCTCGGGCAGCATCGCCGAGAATTACGGGGCTAAGGTTCTGTGCAAATTTGACATGCCCAACAATTTAACTAAAGGGATGAGCGGCGAGATGCTTCAGCTTCAGCTCCCCGAGGGCGTAAGCACAGCTCAGGCCATGGCCGCCATGATGGAAGACCCCGACATCGCCTATGTCGTTCCCAACACCATTTACACTCTCGACGATCCCGAGCCTCAGAGCAGCGGTGTTGGCGGTGACGTGAACAGCACTGGCGAAGGCAAGCGCCCCAACGACCTCAAGGATGACCTGTGGGGCATGGACAACCACGGCCAGAAGGGCGGCAAGGTCGATGCCGACATCGACGCTCCCGAAGCCTGGCAGAAGACCACTGGTCTGCCCAACGGTCAGGGTCCCATCATCGCCGTTATCGACACCGGCGTAGACTACAACCACCCCGACTTAAAGAACAACATCTGGACCAACCCCGGCGAGATCCCCGGCAACGGCATCGACGATGACGGCAACGGCGTTATCGACGACGTACACGGCTACAACGCCTACAAAGACAGCGGCGATCCTATGGACGGCCACTCCCACGGTACGCACTGCGCGGGCACCATCGCCGCCGAGGGCAACAATAATAAGGGCGTTGTCGGCGTCAACTGGCAGGCCACCATCATGCCCGTTAAGATCTTCAACGACAACGGCAGCACCGATGCCGCAGCCATCATCCGCGGCATCAACTACGCCACCAAGAACGGCGCCAGGGTAACCTCCAACTCCTGGGGCGGCGGTATGGCCAATCCCGCCATCAAAGAGGCGTTCGAAGCTTCCGGCGCGCTGCACATCATGGCCGCGGGCAACAGCAGCTCCAACAACGACCTCAATCCGCACTATCCCAGCAGCTACCGCGTGCGCAACAGCATCGCCGTCGCCTCTACCGACCGCAACGATAGGCTTTCCTACTTCTCCTGCTACGGCAAAGAGAGCGTCGATATAGCGGCTCCCGGCTCCGACATTCTGTCCACAGTACCCGGCGGTGGCTACGGCGTCAAGAGCGGCACCTCAATGGCCACACCTCACGTAACCGGCGCGGCTGGCCTGCTGCTGGCCATGGATCCCTCCATGAGCAACGAGGAGATCAAGACCCGCCTGCTGGAAGGCGCCGACAAGGTTTCTTCTTTGGATGGCAAAGTGGCTTCCGGCGGCCGCCTGAACGTCAACAACGCTATGGAGTTCGACTATCAGGGCTTCATCGCCAAAAAGTAGCTAAAAGCTAGTACCGATAAATTTTATCGGACATAAATAATCACCAGCTTTGCAGCTTGCAGCGCTGGTGATTTTTATTTATTCAGAACAGACAATTACAATTACATGCTACTGAGCATCACCGGCCAAAGGATCGTCACTGGCAAGAGACTCGCGATAAGCCTCGCGCAGCTCAGATATGGACACTCTGGCGCCGTCTCTGATGACATACCAGTAATCGAAGCCGTTTATCCGCTTAGCCTTAACCCTTCTGGCCCGGGCGGCGCTGGTGTGCATATCCAAAAGCTCGCCGCTAAGCCACAGCTTTCCCGTTTTGTCCAGGGTGGCGACAGCCTCGCCGCTGCGCATATAGAAGGCTTCGCCGGGCACAAACACGCGCTTGGCCAGCATTTCCTCCATAGTCACTCTGATCGGCTTTTGGTCATAAATTGCCCTGGCTATGGGAGCATCCTCAAAGCGCACAGCCTCGAGACGCTGGCGCCCATACTCGCAGTATCTCTCATCGCGCTCGATCATAATATACTGGCGGCCCAGACGCTTGGCTTCAGCGCCGGTAGTCATCGTGCCTCCAAAGGGGTCTAAGACCAAATCGCCCAGCTTAGAAGAGATCGCTATTATGCGGTGCAGCAGCTCGGCGGGCTTCTGCGTGCTGTGCAGCTTCTGGCCGCTTTCGTCCCGCAGCCTCTCCGCCCCCGAGCAGACGGGAAAGCGCCAGACTGACCCCAGCTGCCGGCGCATCCCCTTGGCGTATTCATCGGCCGTTACATTTTCATCATTCAGCTCTTTAGCCGTTCGGTAATTGAACGTATATTTGGCCTTCTTAGATTTGGCTGCCCACAGCAGCGTCTCGTGACTGTTGTTCAGCCGCGTGCCCATAAAATTGGGAGTTGGGTTCCTTTTGTGCCAGATCACGTCGTTTATAAACCAGAAGCCCAGGCGCTGCATTATGGCGCCTATGGTATATATGCACTGCATACCGCCTATGACCCAAATACTGCCGCTGGGCTTCAAAACGCGGCAGCAGCCGCGCAGCCAGCTTTCGGTAAAGGCCTCGTAATCGCCCAGGCTTTCAAACTGATCCCAGCCATCCTGGCAACCGTCAAAATCGGTACCCTCTACCCTTTTCAGGACTCCGTCTACGCGCATCCAGTAAGGAGGGTCGGCAAATATCAGGTCAGCACTTTCGGGGCTAAGCCGCTCCAGCTCATCAATACAGTTGCCGCAGATTACCAATTCAGTCACAGCGATAACTCTTCCATCCTTCATCTAAACACAAGAGCAATGCCAGCAGCATGAGCAATGTCGGTAACTTAGCGTCAGCTAGCCTAACATTATAACTCCCCCTAAAGAATGGCAGGGGGAGAAGTCGCGTTAGCGACAGAGGGGGTGGCCACAGCTGATGGAAAATTGCGGTGTTACGTATGGTGTACGCTAACTTGTACGCCTATCAGCAACATAACGCTAACGCACATGAATAAGCGATACCCAATGCCACGACTCTTAAGTTACTGGCATTGGCAGCATAAGAAGCCGTGACATTGCTCTCGCCTATTCAGACGCGTTTGCGTAAGCTATTTATACTTCTTAGCGTTGACCGAAGAGAGAGCTGTCGTAGCATCGGCCTTGTTTTTGCCCTGCTTCACCTCTACATTCTCAAACATCCACACGCCAGTTTTCTTGTTTTCGCTATTGGGGTCGATGGTCTCGAAGGTAACAGTATAGGTTCCTTCAGGCAGCACCTTCTCGGCTACTTCATTGGCACTGTAAGACATATCCAACCGATCGACATAGGTTAAGCCGGCCTCGCTTTGCCGATAGAACTTTAGATTTGACATAGCGCTGTTGGCAGCGTTCTTGACAGAAACAAGACCCCAAGTGCGGCGATCGGGAGCCGGCAGATCCCAAGTGTGATTCTTGCCCCAGATAGGACAGAAATCCTTGGTTCCGCCCTCTTTGTCGACGTCGATGGGCACATACAACCAGCTGTAATTATTCAGCTATATACATCAAGCGCTCCGGCGCGTATTCTCTCTGGCGTTGACATTGTTTAGCGCATGTTGTTTACATTTTTGTAACCTAGCGCCAACAACTCCGCAACAAATATACTATATTTTTCGCCATCTGTAAATACGCTTATGGCATCAGGCTTGAGATGGCGACACTACTCTATAGTAAGATACGTGTACTTACCCAGCCCGCGCTCAAAATTGTTGAGCAGATGCTGCGACTTGTCTAAGTCGATGGTTCCCTGCAAAAGCGCCGCTTCACACTGCTGGCGCAGATTCTCCAGCAGGCTGTCAGCCTCGTACTGGACATCCTGCAGAACCTCGCCCACGGTTTCGCCGCGCACGATATGCTTGACAGAATAGCCCATCGGATTGAGTTCGATATAAACCGCGTTGGTCTCCCCAAACAGATTGTGCAGGTTCCCCATAATCTCCTGATACGCCCCGCAGAGGAACATGCCCAGATAATACGGCTGATGCTCCCCGCGCCCCACCAGGCCATTGCCCTCGGCGGCTTTGTCGTACTGAAGCGGATGCACCTCCAGCAGACTGCAGGTGTCCTCCTTCTTGGCTATGAAACGGTCGATTTTGCCGTCGGAATCGCAGGTCAAGTCGGCCATAGTCGCCCGCACCGTGGGTTCTTCGCCCAGGCGGTGAATCGGCATAATGGGGAAAAGCTGATCTATAGCCCAATGGTCCGGCGCCGAACGGAACACCGAAAGGTTAATGTAGTATATAGATGCGAACAGATTATCCAGCTCGCCGATATCCTCGGGCACATCGGGCAGATGCCTGGCTATTTCCTGAATGCGCTTGCAGGAGGCCCAGTACAGACAGTCGGCCTGGGCGCGCTGCTCCAAGGTCAGCAGGCCGTACTGAAAGGCCTCGGATGCTTCTTTCTTATAATGAACGGCATCGTGAAAGGCTTCCTGATAATTGTCTTCGCTGATCTCCGAATAAATTTCATACAGAACGCGCAGGATGTGGGGCGTATCGTCATCGGGAGGCTGTATCGCTCCAAAGGTGATCTTGCCTTCGCCCAGCACATCGAAGAGCAGAACCGCCTGGTGGCTGGACAAAGCACGCCCGCTCTCGCTGATGATGGTCGGCACATCAACCTTAGCCAGAGTGCAGCAGTCGTTGATTTCCGCCACCACATCGTTGGCGTAGCTCTGGGTATTGTAATTCTTGGAGGCGTAAAAATCGCTGCGCGAGCCATCGTAATCGACGGCCAAGCCTCCGCCGACATCGAGATAGCCCATCGGTGCGCCCATTTTCACCAGGCTGACGTAAATGCAGCCTGCTTCCTTTAGAGCGTTCTTAATGTTGGCGATAGATGAAATCTGCGAGCCCATATGGAAATGCAGAAGCCTTAGGCTGTCCAGCATATCGTTAGCGCGCAGAATATCCACAGCCTCATTGACATCGATAATGGACAGGCCGAATTTGGCGCGGGTTCCCA
>JAFSXO010000105.1 GCA_017444045.1 bacterium
CTACGGTATTAACCTGGACGGGCTTCACGCTGTGGTCGTAGGGCGAAGCATCACGGTAGGGCGCCCCCTGGCCTGGATGCTGCTCCGCGAGAACGCTACCGTCACCATATGCCATTCCCACACCGCTGATCTAGAGCGCCATACCCGAGAGGCCGACATTCTGATATCGGCTACCGGATGCACCGACCTGATCGGACCAGACCATGTGCAGAAAGACGCTGTCGTAATCGATGTAGGCACATCGTATCTTGAAGACGGCACCGTGTGCGGTGACGTGCAGTACGATAGCGTCGCGCCCAAGGTGCGCATGATAACGCCCCATATCGGGGGGCTGGGCCCGGTGACCACCGTGCGTCTTCTGCAGAACGCGGTGCGCGCCGCCGAGCTTTCTCTTAGCTCTGGCGTATAGCCTAAATATAGCCTAAAGGATGTTTTCTGGTTAGCTGATCGTCAACTTATAGGTTAGCCGATCGTTAACTTATAACCATTGAGACTGGTACCTATGAGCCCCGATTCTGCTTCTGTTCGCCAAAAATGCCGCATAGACCCCAACGGTCTGCCCCATCCCGAGCTATGCTTCTCGGTATTCGCCCCAGCCGATGACAGCGGCTTTCCCATCAGCGAAGACCGCCCATTTGTCGCCCAGGAGCAGGCGCGCCGCGCCATTGCGGAGATGCTGGACAGCAGCGCTGACCTGCGGCTGTGCTGGCTGGTTGGCCTCCCCCGCAGCGGCCGCCACACGCTGGCCTCTTGCCTGGCGCAGGAAGCCGCCGCAACAGAGCCAGCGGAGGATCAGATACTTCTGCCCCTGATCCTGCCTTCGCTGACAGATAGATGGATTGCCTTTCCCGGCGGCGAGGGCGTCCGGCTGGCCCATACCGCCGAACGGGGACTGCTTAAGCTTCAGTCTGATCTGCTGGACAGCAATGCCGATACTGACGCTGCCCTCGCGCATTTGGCAGAAAGCTGGCGCGAGCTGGCGGAGCACCGCCTGGAAGCGGTGCGCGCCTACTGCCAGGCGGCAGCAGACAAGCTCTCCGAAAGGGCCGCCCATATCCGCTGGCGCCTGCAGAACGGGCGCGGGGAATACATCGACGATTTGGACGCCTCCCTGCACCGCTATCGCTGGGGCATTCTGGCCAAAGGCGAAGACACCGGAATCCTCTGCCCTTCGGCAGACGGCGATGAGCTGTTCGGCCACATAGAGACGCGGGGCTTCGCCCCGCTGCAGTACTGCGATCACACCACGGTAAGCGCCGGCGCCCTGCTGAAAGCGCGCGGCGGAACCGTCATCGCCGACGGCGACCGGCTGGCCCAGCAGCCAGCCCTGTGGCAGCAGATAAAGCGCACAGCCAAGCGCGGCTATATTGAGCTCAGCGATCTGGGCGGAGGCGAACAGTTCTTCAACGGCGACAGGCATGAAGTGCGCATACCGATTAAGGCGAGCGTCTTTATAACCATTACCCCGCTGGCCTATATGCAGCTGGCCGAGCTGGACCCCGATCTGCCCAACGCCTGGCCGCATAAGGCGGAGTTTGCCGACAGCGCGGAGCTGAGCGACTGCCACAGACGGGAATTTGCGGCCTGGGCGGTGGCCTGGGCGCGCAGACACGGAAAGGCGGGCATGGCCATTGACGCTATCGCGGCCCTGCTCTACTGCTGCTCGGCCAAGGCGGGCCACTCAGAGCGCATAGACCTGCAGCTGGGCGAGCTGGAGCCGATCCTGGAGCGGGCAGCCCATCTGGCCAGCCTGCGCCAGGCCTCTCTGATTAAAGACCGCGATATAGAAGCCGCCTGGCTATCCTGGCGCCGGCGCGCCTCCCTGCTGGAGGAAGAGCTGCAGCGCGACACGGCCGAGGGGATAATCCACATAGAGACCGACGGAAAAACCGTCGGCCAGGTCAACGGACTGACGGTTTTAGAGCAGCCCGAGGGAGCTTTCGGCAGACCCCAGCGCATTACGGCGGTAGTGTTCGCCAGCAAGGACGGCCTGTTCGATATCGAGCGGGAATGCCAGAACGGCGGCAAGCTCTACTCCAAAAGCACCATGATATTAAACGGGTTCATACTGGGATGCATAGGAGGCCTGCACGTGTGGCCTCTGGGCGTCAGCGTATGCCTGGAGCAGTCCTATGACAGCATCGACGGCGATTCCGCATCCAGCGCCGAAGCCTATGCCGCTCTCTCCGCTATCGCCGATGTGCCTATTGATCAGGGCATCGCCGTGACCGGCTCTATAGACCAATTCGGCAACGTGCAGGCGGTCGGCGGGATCGCCGAAAAGGTGCGCTGCTTCTTCCAGCTCTGCTCCAGCCGCGGCCTAACCGGCCAGCAGGGCGTAATTATTCCCCGGGCCAACCTGCACGAGCTGATCTTTGAGCGCGAGCTGCGCGAATCCCTGCAGCAGGGCATATTCCATATCTGGGCTGTAGAGCATGTCCGCGAGGGCATAGAGATACTTACGGGACTGCCCATGGGAAAGCTGCGGGGCGACCGCTATCCCAAGCGCTCCATAATGGGCAAAATCCAGGCTGCCGCTGACGAAGCGGAAAGGTAAGACCTAAATGGCATAAGAAAGCTTGCACCTTCAGCAGCGGCAAAGAATTGCATATCGCATAATTTAGCAGTCCTGGCCGCGCGACTGGCGGCGGCGCTCCGCGCAGTTTTCGGCGATGATCTGAGCCGGCACCCCCACAGCCACACAGTCTGGGGGCACATCCTTGGTAACTACCGCCCCGGCTCCGACCAGAGCGCCAGCTCCCACCGTTACCCCGCACATAATAGTAGCATTGCTGCCCAGCGTGGCCCCGCGGCAGACGCGGGTTTTTTCCAGCTTCCACTCGCCCGCCCGCTCCGGCACTCCGTCATCATTTACTGCACGGGGATAGCGGTCGTTGACAAACATCACCCCATGCCCCACGAACACGCCGTCCTCAATGGCCACGCCCGAGCATATAAAAGCATGGGACTGGATTTTGCAGCGGGCTCCGATCTCAGCGTCCTGCTGTATCTCCACAAAAGGTCCGACGCTGGTCTCTGCCCCTATGCGGCAGCCGTAAATATTGACCAAGTCAGGAAAGCGGATTACGGCGGTGCTGTCTATATCGGCATTGACGATGGGCATAAAGCTTTCTCCCTCTGGCCTACGGACGCGCTGACGCGAGTATTCTGGCCATCTGCTCCTGCTGGGCGGCGCGGGTCTCTTCCAGGGATATCTGCCGGCCCTGCTGCTCCAGAGACTTCGAGGAGGCTTCCAGAATGCTGGCGATCTCCAGGCTTACATTATGATTGAACAATGCCTTATCCGGATCGTCCAGGCAGGCATAAAAGGCCTCGACCGCCAGGCGCAGAGGCTCCTGGCGGCTGCGTTCCGGTATCCAGAGATTCGTTTCGGGACGGCTGGTGTCTACATCGTGCAGGGAAGTACTGTTCTCCGGCAGAGGCGTCGAATACACCTGTATCTGATGCATAGGATTCAGCTCATCGTACTCGATGGTGCGCCGGCTGCCGCCAATCATAATGCGCCGTATCTTTCTGGGCGCATACCAATTGACCGCAATTCTGGCCTGAAAATCATCGGGATAGAAGCAGGACAGAAAGGCCTGATTAATCGGCTCTCCGGACACATGGGCGATGCCCTGCGCGGTTATCGCCTTAGGCCGCTGCGGGCAGATATAGCTGAGGATAGCCAAATCATGGACAGCCAGATCGCCTATGGCACTGACATCGCGGCGCACCGGCCCCCAGTTGACCCGCATGGAAGTGTAATAGAGCAGGCGCTCGCCTAGGCGGCCTTCGGCAATATAGTTTTTGATTAAATGAATGTCGGGATGGAAAAGATATGTATAATCAACAAAAAGCAGCCGGCCACGCTTAAAGGATTCCTCTATCAGACTCAGGCAGTCCGCGCTGGTAGCGGCCAGGGGCTTCTCGACAAAGACGTGGCAGCCATGCTGCAGTCCCAGCATAACCAGATCGGAATGGGTACTGACAGGAGTGGCCACTATCAGCACATCCACCGGATGCCTGTCCAGCAGTTCGGCTGCGTCAGCGCCGGCTGTAAGGTGCGGATACTGCTCCTGTATACCGGCCAGCCTAACGGGATCGCTGTCGCATACCCACAGAACCTTGGTCTGATGGCTGCTGTAAAAATTGCGCAATAAATTGGGGCCCCAGCGGCCGCATCCTATTATTCCCGCGTTATACATATTGTGCTGCACAGATATACCGCTATTCTACAAAATAAGAGCGCCGGCAAAAGGGCAAGGTATCAACCAGTCCTTCAGCCGGCGCATGCACATGCAATTATCCTAACGCTTCGCTAATTAGTAGCGCAGACGCTCGTTGAAGCCTAACAGCTCGCGCAGTCCGTTCTCACTGAGCAGATGATCGTTATTGTCTACAGACGGATTCTCCACACCCATAGCCTGGTACTCACAGCCTTTGGTTCCGTGAGCGCTGTCGGTAGAATTGCCAGCCGCATCGTAGAAGCCGAAGTCCATATTGCCGATAGCCGCATTATAAGAATGGCACATCTCGTGGTACATGCTGATAACAGGGGCGCGATCTGCCCAGGCAGTGCCATTGTTCAGGCTGATTTTGGTGAGATTGTAGCCGATAGTGCTGTCGCTGCCCACTCCAGGATTGCTGCGGCCTCCATAGCTATAGCAGACACTGCCTTCATTTGTGGCGCCCACAGTCACATTATGGCCCGTAGCGGCAATCTCAGAGAACATCCTCTGACCGTTCTCGGTGCTGGCCAGGAACTCAAAGTCGGATTCGATGCGCTCGCGCTCAAAATAGGTGCCCTCTGCGGCAAAGTTGTCGGGGACCTCGACAACCTCGCGATGCTCAGTTTCTACATCGTCATCGTCGGTACGAACGTTATCGGCGCTGTCGGCAATAGCCTTATCGGCACCGGCGCCGCCTTCCACATAGTCACTGCCGCTGGCGCCTACCAATAGGTCGTCGCCCGAGCCGCCATAGAGACTGTCGTTGCCCTGGCCGCCGACCAAATTGTCGTCGCCGAGACCGCCGTATATGCGGTCATCGCCCTTGCCGCCGTCTAAATAGTCGTGCCCATCGCCGCCGAACATGGTATCGTTGCCGCCCAGACCGTACAGCACATCGTAGCCGTCGCCGCCTGACAGGTAATCGTTGCCGTCGCCGCCTTCTATATAGTCATTTCCGGAACCGCCGACTATGGTATTGCTCTTGGTGGAAAAACCATCGGAGTCTAAGCCGTGAGCCATCAGGACATCGTTGCCAGCACCGCCGTCTATATTGTTGGAGCCGTAATTGTCATAAATAGTATCCTTGCCGGAACCGCCCTGGATGCGGTCGTCGCCAGCGCCGCCGGTAATGTGCAGATTGGCTCTAACATCTTCAGATACGGTAATGTTGTCATTGCCGCGGCCGCCATCGATGATCAGACTTCTAGCTTCCGCAGCCGTATAGCGTTTTTCCTCGCCGTTGACGCTGACGATAATGGAGCCGTCGGAGCCGCCGCTGGTGATATTGATCTCATCGTCACCATCGGTACCGAAGGCCAGCTGAATGTCCTCGTCTTTTACATCGGTCATCGTCTCCCGCAACATCTGCACATCGGTGCTTTCGGTTACAACGCGGTCATGCTCATCGGTGGTTATTTTATCGCTGCCGCCCCATTCGTCTTCCTTGCCGGCTATAACATCGCTGCCCGCTCCGCCGTCTATGGTGTCTTTGCCTTCATTGCCATAAATCAGATCATCGCCGGCACCGCCGTAAATTGTATCTTTGCCGCTGCCGCCTGAGATATAATCGTTACCGCCATCGCCGCGCAGGGTATCAGCGCCAGAGCCGCCCTCTATCGTGTCGTTGCCGTTGCCGCCGTTGATATAATCGCCAGCGCCGCCGCCGTAGATCTTATCGTCACCCTCGCCGCCATAGATATAGTCGACAACATCGCCGCCATAAATAGTGTCGTTCCCGGCACCGCCGAAGATGTTGTTAATTCCGAAGCCCAAGAAGTCGTCGCCAGCAGCGCGGATGGTGTCATCGCCGCCGCGGCCGTATATGTTGTTATAGCCATAATCGTCGACGATGAAATCATTGCCGGAACCGCCGTAAATATTGTCGTCGCCCTTGCCGCCGAAGATGTGCATACCAGTAGCGATATCCTCGTCGATAACGATGTTATCATCGCCAGCGCCGCCATCGATCAGCAAACGCTTGGCCTCTTCGGCCGTATACGTAGTCTCTGTTCCATTCACATTGACGACTACAGAACCGTCATCGCCACCGCTGGTAACGCTTATCTCATCGCCGTTGCGGGAGCCGGAGACAACGATTACATCGCTGGGATTGATGCCCAGCTCATAGGCCATCTGATTCTTCATATCGTCCAGAGATGTTATCTCGCCGCTGCTGTAGCCTATGTTCTCTTCGCCGCAGACCTCTTCGTCGGCGGCATTCTCGCTTTCCACAATTTCCGCGGCGGAATCGCTCAGCGACACGTCGTCATTCGGTTCGGAAGCGGCACTTGATTCTGAAGCAGCTTCTTCATTGCTGGCGACATTTTCGTTTACCGCGGAATTGCTGGAAGACTCGTTAGAGGCCTGCGTCCTCTCAGCGGTATTCTGGGTATTGTAAGATACTGAAGAATTTACGGAATCAATGCTCATGATAGTCCTTTCCGAACTGAACAGCCATTTTTTATTTTTCTGCAGAGCCTGCCCTAACAAAAGGCAGTTCTACAGCGGTATCAATTATCTTTTCACGACTTTAACATGAAATGTAAACACCTTTAGCACACAGTGCGGCCACAAAAATCAATAGTGCCAAGCAGACTAATTATGGTCCAGCTTGGCACTATTAAATAATATATTAAGAGTAAGCGCTCAGGTCTGCGCCTGCACCGAATTCCGCACCGGCAATGCTTCTATGCGCCAGACTGCGCTCACCTTAGTACCACTTGCGCTCCTTAAAGCCCAGCAGCTCGCGCAGGCCATTCTCGGTGATCAGACGATCGTTGTTGTCGACGGAAGGATTCTCGACACCCATAGCCTGGTATTCGACGCCCTTGGTGCCATGCTCTTTGTCGGTGACATTGCCGTCGGCATCGTAATAGTTTTTGTCCATATTGCCGATGGCCGCATTATACGAGTGGCTCATCTCGTGGAACATGCTGACAACAGGCGCGCGTTCTGCCCAGTCCACACTGCTATTAAGACTGATCTTAGTGGTGTTGTAGCCGATCTCGCTGTCGCTGCCCACTCCAGGCACATCATTGCCGCTATGGCTGTAGCAGACACTGCCACCATTGGTAGCGCTTACGGTAACGTTGTGTCCCGTTTGGGCGATCTCAGAGAACATCTTCTGGCCATTTTCGAC
>JAFSXO010000106.1 GCA_017444045.1 bacterium
CAGCATTTTGGAATATCCCGCGATACGTTGCGCTATTACGAAAAGGCTGGTATGATACCCGAGGTGCCGCGGACTTCAGGCGGTATACGCGATTATGGCGAAGAGGATCTCAAGTGGATTAAATTGGCTATCTGTATGCGGCGTGCCGGTCTGCCCGTGGCAGTTATGGCGGAATACCTGAAGCTTTTCCGTCAGGGGGATGCTACCATTCCCGACAGGCTGAAGCTTTTAACCGAGCAGCGTGACGCTTTGATCCGTCAGCGCGATCAAACCAACGAGATAATCGCCCGTTTGGATTACAAAATCGGACGTTACCAGGAAGCGCTTAAAACTGGACGTTTGGTGTGGGACAAATCTCAGCCAGAAAATTAAAGCCATTGTTTTAGGTAAGCGCAGTCAGATACTGTCTTTTACGTTGGGATTTGGCCAATGTCGTTTAGTTAAGCAATGGCCAATAGATCCCCACTATAGCTCCCCCTAAAGAATGGCAGGGGGAGAAGTCGCGTTAGCGACAGAGGGGGTGGCCAAAGCTGTTGGGAAAATCGAGTTCTAACGCATGTCGTTCGCTAACTTATACGCTAACGTACAACGCGGCGCCAACTAAAATGAATAAGCAGAACCGGTGCCATGAATTTTTAACTAAATGGCATTAGGGATTCGGCTAATGAGAATAGTACGTAGAAGGAGAGACACATGAAGGATTTTATCTTCAGCAATACGACAAAGGTTTATTTTGGCAAAGACCATCTGCAGCACCTCGGTGAAGAGGTGAAGCAGTTCGGCCAAAAGGTGCTGTTGGTCTATGGCGGCGGTTCCATAAAGAGGATCGGCCTGTACGACAAGGTTATGGCTGAACTGAACAAAGCCGGCCTGACCGTTTACGAGCTGCCTGGGGTTGAGCCGAATCCGCATCACACCACCGTCAATAAAGGCGCTGCTCTCTGCAAGGCTGAAGGTATCGAGGTTATCCTCGCTGTCGGCGGCGGTTCCACTATAGATGCTTCCAAGGCTATGGCGGCAACCGCTAAGTACGATGGCGATGACTGCTGGGATTTAGTGACCGGAAAGGGAGCCAGCAACGGACATCTGCCCATAGTAACGGTTCTGACCTTGGCAGCCACTGGCTCGGAAATGGATATCGGCGGCGTGATCAGCAATGTGGAGCTCAACGAAAAGCAGCCCCTGTTCGGCCCCAACCTGCGTCCCAATGTGTCTTTCCTAAATCCCGTCAATACTTATTCGGTGAGCGCTTATCAGACGGCCAGCGGCAGCGTAGATATTATGTCGCACATTTTTGATGTGGCGTATTTCTCCAACTTTGAGCTGATGGATATGCTTCTGCGCGTACAGGAAGCAGTTTTAAGCACGGTCGTGAAATATGCGCCTATCGCCTTGGCTAAGCCGGATGATTATGAGGCGCGCGCCAACCTGATGTGGGCCTCGTCCTGGGCGCTTAACGGCTTTTTGTACGACGGCAATATGTTTGCTCAGCCCGCGATCTGCCACAATATCGAACACGAATTATCGGCTTTCTATGATATAACTCACGGCCATGGCTTAGCCATTGTAACGCCGCGCTGGCTGCGCTATATCCTCAGCGAAAAAACGGCCCCGCGCATTAAGCGTTTCGGCGTGAATATTATGGGCATAGACGAAAAGCTGCCGCTTATGGAAGGTGCCAGCGCTGCTATTGACGCTCTGGAGAAGCTCTTCTTTGAAACCTTAGGTTTGCCAAGCAAGCTCAGCGATTTGGGTATCGATGACAAGAATTTTGCCGTCATGGCGAAGAAGGCCTGCGGACCGGAAGGCCAGCTGAATGGTATGACGCTGCTCAAGCCGGAAGATATTGAAGAGATTTTAAAAATGTGCTTATAAGCATTTTATCGGTTCATTTGAGCGGTTAACCGCGAGAATCTGACTAGAGGACGCTGCTGCTTTATTGTTACAGCCGAGTCTGCTGTGCGGTGTCCTCTTTATTATTGCATTTCAATAGGAACGGATAAGATGATGAAAGCTTATAAACGCATCGCCGAACCGATTAGTATCGGCAAAGTAACCCTTAAAAACCGCCTCTTTATGGCACCTATGGACACAGGCTTCGGCAATCTGCCCAACTGCATTTTTACTCCAGCGGGAATTGAGTATTTTGTGCGCCGGGCTCAGGGTGGCTTCGGCCTGCTTTTCAGCGGTGGCACAGGGGTAGACGGCAAGGTAGACGGCACGCCCTGCATACTCGACGATCCGCGCCAGTTCGTGGCGGTGGGCAAAACCATCAACGAGCGTCTGCGCCCTTACGGCTGTAAAATGTTCGTTCAGCTGACCATGAATATAGGCCGCAATGCAGGCATGAAAAGTCCCTCGCCGCTGCCGGCGTGGAGAAACCCTTCTGTCATTACCGAAGAGCTGACAGTAGAAGAGATTCATACCAAAGTTGAAGAGATGGCGCAGGCGGCCAGTCTGGTGCGCGAGGCTGGATATGCGGGAATAGATATTCACGCGCTGCATTGGGGGCATTTGCTGGATTCTTTTGCTTTGGCTTTTATGAACCATCGGCAGGATGAGTACGGTGGCTCCTTGGAAAACCGTTTGCGCCTGTGCAAGGAGATAGCCGAGGCCATAAAAAAAGCCTGCGGCAAGGATTTCCCGCTGACCATGCGCATGGCGCTGAAGAGCTATATGAAGGATTTCGATAAGGCCAGCTTTGACGGCACAGAAGAGGTGGGGCGCACGTTAGAGGAAGCTATCGCCATTGCCAAGCTGTTGGAAGCTTATGGCTATGACGCCTTGTCTACTGATGTGGGCACGTTAGACGGTTATTATCACGCGATGCCGCCTTCCTATATTCCTATGGGCTCTTCTTTGGATTTGGCCGCCGAAGTGAAAAAGGCCGTGTCGATTCCTGTACTATGCGGCAGCCGCTTTGCCGATCCTGATATAATCGAGCAGGCTCTGGCTGAAGGCTTGGTTGATGCTGCGGTGGTGGGCCGGCAGGCGATCGCCGATCCCGACTTTGCCAATAAGGTTCTGACGGGCAAACCCGAAACTGTGCGCACCTGCATAGCCTGCAACCAGGGCTGTATATGGGGATACTTCACCAGAGGACGCGTCAGCTGCGCCGTCAATCCCGAAGTCGGACGTGAAGGCCAAGCCGCGATGATCCCAGCGCTGGAAAAGAAGAATGTCGTTGTCGTCGGCGGTGGCCTGGCTGGTATGGAGGCGGCGCGGATTGCCGTTTCGCGCGGTCATAAGGTGACGCTGTACGAGAAAAGCGCAGTTTTGGGCGGCAATTTGATAGCTGCCGGGGCGCACGATTTTAAGCGCGAAGTGGCGCAGTTAAACGAATATTTTAAGCAGCAGATGCGTATGCTGCCGATTGATATTCATCTTAATACCGAAATCGACGCGGAATCGCTGAAGAAGCTTAATGCCGATGCCGTCATTTTGGCCACTGGCTCGGTTCCGGTCATGCCTGCCTCTATTCCGGGCATAGACCTGCCGCAAACGCTGTCCAGCATCGAAGCCTGTCTGCAGACCAAATCGGTCGGCCAGAGCGTTGTTGTCTGCGGCGGTGGCCTGGTGGGCTGCGAGTTAGCCTACGGCTACGCCAAAGAAGGCAAAGCTGTGACGATTGTGGAAGCGCTGGATGATATTCTTTTGGTGAACGATGTTCCGGATATGAATAAAATGATGCTTCAGGATGCTTTTGAGCATTACGGAGTGCGTATCTTAACGCAGGCGCGTTTGCAGGAGATTACCTCTGAAGGCGCTGCTGTGCTTAAGTCTGACGGAACTAAGGAAATCATCGCCGCCGATAATGTGGTTATGGCCATAGGCTTTAGGCCGCTGTCCTCTCTGGCCCCGCAGCTGTCTGGCTGTGGCTTTGCCGTTTACGAAATAGGTGACGGCAATGCTGTTGGCAATGTGCTTACCTGTATTCAGGATGCTTACGAGATTGCAGCTCATCTGTGATCCGCAGATCATAGCGCGTCACCAGCTCCGCGCAGGGTATATCTGAGCTAAGCGACGCAGTGCTGGCGCGGAAGCTGGTGCAAGCGTTAAAATGCTTGCGAGAAAATAAATAAACTGTGAATATTAGGAAGGACTATAATTCGTGAAAAAAACCGTAATGATCGTAACCGGTGCAGGCCAGATCAGCATGGCGATTGCCAGGCGCCTTGGCTTCGGAAAAAAGATCGTGTTAGGCGACAAGAATCTGAAGAACTGTGAAACCGTTGCCAGGATCATGACAGATGCAGGCTTCGATGCTGAAGCAGTGGAGATGGACATATCCGACAGAGCTTCTATAAAGGCTTTGATTGCCAAGGGACAGGAATATGGCGAGATAAAATACCTCGTCAATGGGGCCGGAGTCTCTCCTTCGCAGGCGCCAATAGAGGCTATACTGAAGGTCGATCTTTATGGTACGGCGGTTTTGTTAGAAGAGGTCGGCAGAGTGATCGCAGAGGGCGGCGCAGGTGTGACGATCTCCTCCCAGTCCGGCTGGCGCATGCCGCAGCTTACGCCAGAGCAGGATAGACAGTTGGCTACTACTCCTACAGAAGAGCTGCTTTCGCTTGATTTTTTGCAGCCTGAGAATATCAGAGACACTCTGCATGCCTACCAGCTGGCGAAGCGCTGCAATGAAAAGCGCGTTATGTATGAGTGCATACGCTGGGGGGAGCGCGGAGCCAGACTGAATGCTATTGCGCCTGGGATTATCGTGACGCCGCTGGCTATTGATGAGTTTAACGGTCCCAGAGGCGACTTCTATAAGAATATGTTTTCTAAGTGCCCAGCGGGCAGACCTGGGACTGCGGATGAGATGGCCAATATTGCCGAGCTTTTTATGAGCGATGCTGGTTCCTTTATCACAGGCTCGACCTTTTTGGCTGACGGCGGCGCGACAGCCAGCTACTTCTACGGGCCGCTTCAGCCTTAAGCATAGGAGGCAAATGCTATGAAGAAAAAATACTGTCTGGCGCTGCTGCTTTGCTTTATGATGACTCTTGCGCTTGTCGCTTGAGGAAAGTCAGCTATAAATGCAACTAACTCTGTAAAAACAGCTAATCCTGTGGGCAGTGAAACAGCAAAAGCTGCTGCCAAAAATGCGCTATCAGGCGACACTGATGCCAGCCAGGCGAATACTGAGAGTCTGGCCGCTGCAGAGCGGTCAACATCGGGTAACAAGGCTCTAGTAGTGTTTTTCTCAAGGACTGGCGAGCAGTATGGAGTTGGGGTAATCGATAAGGGGAATACCGCAATCGTGGCGGGTATGATCGCCG
>JAFSXO010000018.1 GCA_017444045.1 bacterium
ATATACTCTGTTTAGCACTATTTCGTTGCGTTTCTGTGGCGTATTCCTATATTGCTATAAGTGGAGAGTATTGTGAAAAGAATTATCTGCACCCTTTTGGTGGGTATGATCGTATTGGGGGCTTTCGCTGGAGTACAGGCTGCGTCAAGAGAGGAAATTGCCGCAGTTCGCGTATCGAAGCGGGGGAATTTTCATTATTGGAACAAGGATTCCCGCGTGATTAAGGAGCTTGTCTCTTATGTCAGGGATGTAACGGACAGAAGGAGCCGCAGTTATATTCCGGTCGAGGACAGACTGGCGGTTTTTGATTTGGACGGCACGCTGATCTGCGAAACCGCGCCCTGCTATTTTGAGTGGATGATGTATTTGGAGCGGGCGCTTTACGATGATAGCTTTACTCCGAGCGAAGAGGATAGAGAGTATGCCCGCATCGTCGAAGCGGAGATCCAGGCTGGTCACTTTTCGCAGGACAAATTCCCCAGCGACATGAGCCTGCGCCAGGCTAGATCGCAGGAAGCGGTCTTTTCCGGCATGACAGACGCTGAGTACGAGGCCTTTGTGCGATCGTTTATGGAGAAGCCCGTCAGCGGTCTGAGCGGTCTCAAATACGGCGAGGGCTTTTATCTGCCGATGGTTGAGATCGTGAGATATCTGCAGGCCCATAATTTTACGGTTTATATCGTTTCGGGGACGGACAGGGCGCTGCTGAGAATTTTGTCCTGCGACGTGCTGAACATAAAGCCTAACCACGTTATCGGGACAGATACGGAGGTACGGGCTGCGCACCAAGGAGAGCAGGACGGACTTGATTATTTCTATAGGCATGATGATTATATCGTGCGCGGTCAGCTGATCCGGAAGAATCTTAAGATGAACAAGGTGCATATGATCGCTAGAGAGATAGGCAAACAGCCGGTTCTGGCGTTTGGCAACAGCAGCGGCGATTCTAGCATGCTCAATTATACGATCAGCGGCAACAAATACCGCAGCGCTGCCTTCATGGTTCTCTGCGATGACCTCGAGCGAGAGCTGGGAAGCATGCTTAAGGCCGATAAGTGCCGCAAGCTTGCCGAGGATAACGGCTGGATTCCCGTGTCGATGAAAAACGATTTCCGCACTATCTACGGGGATAAGGTTACGCGCTGTCTTCCTGCGCGCTTAAGCTTGAAAGTACAATAATAAAAATTCAAAAAAAGTATACAAGCCAATTATTGCGACACAATCTGTCATCCCCAAAAGCTATAATGCTGACACTGGGAGAATGACATAGTGAACGAAAGCAAAAGGGACAAAATTCAGCGGGTGCTGCAGATATACGCTAAGCTGTCCGATGGCTGTCTTGTCAATAAGTCCGAGGAGGCCCTAAATTACAGGGTTAATGAGCGGAGCATTCAGCGCGACATTGAAGACATCAGGAAGTTTTTGGATGCCGATGCGGAGCGCACAGGTCTCCTTAACAAGGTTATATACAAACGCCACGAGGAGGGCTACCGCCTGGAGACGCTTTACAATATCCGCTTGAAGAACAGCGAGATTTTGGCCATGTGCAAGATTTTGCTTTACAGCCGCGCCTTTCCCAAGGCGGTGATGGCGGATATGCTAGGCAAGCTCATAACCTACTGCACTCCCAAAGCTAACCAAAGGGTGGTCCGCGAGCTTATCGGCAATGAGCTGATTCACTATTCTGAGCTTCAGAACAGGTCTGATTTTGTCGAGGCGATGTGGGAGATAGGGCTGGCCGTTAGAAGCTGCCGCTACATCGAGATCGATTACTGCAGGCTAAAGGATAAAGCTACTGTGCACCGCAAGATCAAGCCGGTCGCTATCCTGTTCTCTAAGTATTACTTTTATCTTATGGGCTTTATAGAGGGTGAGGAGGCTAAAAGGGATTTCTCTGATCCTGTCGATTCCTATCCCACTATCTACCGAATCGACCGCATTAAGTCTCTGAAGGTACTGGACGATGTCTTTCAGGTTCCGTACCGCAGCCGTTTCGAAGAGGGCGCGTACAGAAAGAGAATGCAGTACATGTTCGGCGGCAGACTGCAGAAGGTAAAATTCAGCTACAGCGGCTCCGATGTCTGCGCTATTTTAGATGAGCTTCCTACGGCGAGGGTGGTAGACGATATTAATGGCACCAAAATAATCGAAGCCGAGGCTTTCGGAACGGGCTTCAAGATGCTTCTGCTGTCGCAGGGCTGCAAGGTAAAGGCTCTTTATCCAGAGAGCTTCGTCGAAGAGATGCGGGCTGAAACCGAAAGAATATACAATATGTATAAGCAATGGTAATCAATGCCCTTATTTAGGGGAAGCTGGTGCAGCGCGAGTATGTTTGCGAAACACTAACTAAACGGCCTTGCTTTTAGGAGGCGCCATAATGTTAGGCTAGCTGACGCTAGGTCGCTGACATTGGCTAAAGGACAGCTTTCCAGAAAACCGAAATATTATCTTTCAAATGCTTTCATAACTGTTATGAATGTTTTTAAGCGCGTGTCAGCGCCATAAATAGCCTTGAGTTTTTTGGAAAGTGCCAACAATATGAAAAACAGCGTCTCTAAATTTGTTTTCTCCGCCTCCTTTTTGGTGATGCTCGCCTGTCCAGCATTTGCAGAAACGTGGCAGAAGACCGCCGAACTCGTTTCCGGTGAGCCTTTGCCTGTCAAGTCCGCGATCGAAGTCCAGCAGCTGGCCATCGGCCAGCTGCCCAGCCTGCAGAGCGTAGGCAGTAAGGGGGCGGGCATAAAGTCAACAGATGACTTAGACAGCGCCCAAAAGCAGCTGGAGCGGTTGCAGAATTTAGCCGAGCAGGGCAATACCGAAGCTCAGGTCGAGCTGGGCTACCGCTATTACCACGGCCAGGGTGTGCCCAAAAATGTTAATAAAGCTGTAGAGCTGTGGACGCTGGCAGCAGACAACGGCTCGCGGACCGCTCAGTTTAACCTAGGGGTGCTGTACAACGAGGGCGAGCAGGTAGCCAAGGACAAGGCCAAAGCCGAGGCTTATTTCATTAAAGCTGCCGAGCAGAACCATGTCGATGCGCAGGTCAACCTCGGGCTGATGTATTTGCTGGATCCAGATGTAAAAACTGATGTAGCCCAGGCGGAAAAGTGGTTCTCCAAGGCCGCGGAGCAGGGCTCGGCTGGGGGAATGCTCTACATGGGGCTGATCAGCGAGAACGAGCATGAAGACTTCGCCAAGGCGGCCGATTGGTACGGCAAAGCTGCCCTGCAGGGCAATGCCGCGGCCAAAAACAATCTGGGCCTGCTGTATTTTCATGGGCGCGGCCTGGAAAAGGACGAGGCCCGGGCGCGGCAGCTGTTTACCGAAGCTGCCGAGGCAAAAATGCCCGAAGCCCAGTACAATGCCGCCTGCATGATGATTGAGGGGCTGGGCGGGCCTGTTGATTATAAAACAGCCTGCCAGCTGACGCTCGAAGCTGCCGAAGGCGGATATGGCAAGGCTCAGTTCCAGGTGGGCAGTGCCTATGAGAGGGGAGCCGGCGTAGAGCAGAGCGAGGCCAAAGCGGTCGAATGGTATGAGAAAGCCGCCAAAAACGGCATATCCGAGGCTCAGTATAACTTAGGCAATATGTATCTATTCGGGCGCGGTGTTGAGGCCGATCCCAAAAAAGCGCTCTTCTGGTTTGATAAAGCCGCCGACCAGGGAGATGCCGACGCGATTAGCAATATCGGGGTTATGTATGAGCAGGGCATTGCCGTTAACCAGGATTATCAGACGGCCTGCAAGCTTTACGCTTTGGCGGCCAAAGCCGGCAATTCCCTGGGTATGGCCAATCTGGGCAACATGTATTACAAAGGTAACGGCGTTGCAAAGGATATGGAGAAGGCCGCGTATTGGTGGATGGAATCCGCCAAGGCTGGCAATGTCGACTCCATGTACAAGACTGCTGCCCTGTGCCGGGAAAAGAGCATGGACGAGGCGATAAAATGGTATCGCCAAGCGGCTGAGCGCGGACATGTAGGCTCCCAGAGTATGCTGGGCTGTCTGTATCTTACTGGCAACGGGGTAAAAGAAGATTTTAACGAGGCCATAAAGTGGCTGACGCAGGCCGCTGCCCAGCACGATGCGGTGTCAGAGCTGCTGCTGACCACCATTTGTCTTGAGGATCCCGAAAAGCTGCCTTTAGGCCAGGCAGAGGCGATGAGGCTGCTCCACGATGCTGCCGAGCAAGGACTGGCGCCGGCGCAGTTCAATTTGGCGCTGCTCTACGACAAGGGCCAGATGGTCGAGAAAAGCCATGAGGAGGCTTTCAAATGGTTCCTTAAGGCGGCCGAGGCTGGTTTCGCCAAGGCCCAGCACAATGTCGCAGTCTGCTACCTTAAGGGAGAGGGAGTGGCCCAGGACATCGCTGTGGGCGCCGACTGGATGGAAAAAGCCGCCGATGGCGGCGTAGCTGAGGCGCAGTATGCCATGGGTCTGATGCACTACGAGGGGGAGGGCGTGCCTAAGGATTTGGCCCTAGCCCGCGGATATTTCATCAAGGCTGCGCTGCAGCACGATATGCGGGCTGTCTACAATTTGGGCATTATGCTGTACAGAGGCGAGGGCGGCGCTAAGGACGTCGAACAGGC
>JAFSXO010000107.1 GCA_017444045.1 bacterium
CTAAAGCCTATGCGAATTTGGGCAACTATTTGTGCACAGAAGTGCAGGTAAGGGGGCTGTAAGGTATGCTATTGTCCAATAAATGCCGCGCTTTCTCCTTGCTGGAGCTGTTGGTCTCTATGCTGGTGCTATACATAATCAGCGCTTATATTATAAGTCTGTTCTCTTCGGGATCGCGGTTTGGCGGACGCACTCGCGAGTATTCAGTCAGCACCTTTTTGGCCCGCAACCAGATGGAGCGTCTGAGCTGTTCGCCCTTGGAGAGGCTGGCCCGGCAGAGCTCGGGAAAATGCGAGCATCCGTATGAGGATTACGTATGGAATGCGTCTGTCAGCGACTTTAGCGGGGAATTAAAGCTTCTTAAGCTGGAGGTCGTCTCGCCGATGAAGGCCAGAAGCTCGCTTTTGCGTTTGATGCGCGAGCGCTCCTTTTTTGGAGTCTCCTGCGATGAATATGGCGATCAGGTTATATGGAGCCGTCCGGGGCAGTCGGCAGCAGGCTTTGTGCAGAGCTCTGCGCCGTCATCGTCAGCTAAAACGGTGTCGCTGTCGATGCCTGAGGTCGATGACTGTTACATAGGCGCGGTGAGCGGAGTGCCTGGGCGCGGTGCCGCCTGGGCTGCCTGCACTAATCGAGCTACAGTTGGTTTCTATGGCTTTGACGATAAGCATAGGGTAATTAAGCGCATAAAGCTTAACGCTTCAACGCATAGCGGTTTTAGCTCGCCTTTGTTTACAGGGATAGCCGCTGATAGCTGGGGTAATCGCGTTTATTGCGCCGACGTGGTTAATGGAGCCATTTGGATGGCAGCCGAGCCGGCTGACAAAAATCATCTGGAATGGGCGGGCGGTTCGCCTTGGCGTCCGTCTGCTGTGCCCTTGTGCGAGCCGATGGGCTTAGCTCTCGACGAAAACGCCAGTATTTTGTGGATCGCTGAAGGCCCGGTGAGGGCGCTGCGCCCTCTGCATTTGAATGCGGATACTGCACCTTATGGGCAGGGGGCCGAGCGGCTGGCGGGCGTAGGATGGTGGGGAGGGCGCTGCTCGCCTAAGCTCGGAAGCGGAGCTTTTAGCGGCGTGGCTGTCAATGCCTGGTCATCGCTGGTGTACGCTGCTGACAGCGGTTATCTTCATGTACTGACTTACTCGGTGGACGGCGCGTTATCGCTGTCTTCCGCGTGGAAGAGCTACCGTCTGCCTACCGATTTATGCAGTGCGCTGCCTTCTGGGTTAGCCTGCGATCCTTACAGGAATCTGGTTTATATCAATACCCGTCAGGGTATTCTTTGGCGGGCGGTGCTGGATAGCTCTGGTGTTAGCTTTGAGCTGGTTCAGTGATTTACTCCTGGAAAGTTACAGAGGGCCTGACAATGGTGGGCGTTATTGGACAGATAATACCTAATAAACTGAGCCTGCGCGACAAGATGGTGAGTCTGCGCCAGTTAGCGGTGCTTTTAGGCTCAGGCGTACCGCTTCTGCGCGCCCTTCAGGTTTTGGATCAGCAGGGCGTTCATCCAGCCCTGCGCGCGGCCTGGAGCTCGGTTATAAAGAGAGTTCTGGAAGGGCAGAGCCTGGCGCGGGCTATGGCTGCCAACGGTAGGGTATTTGGTCTGCTAGAGGTCGGTCTGGTGCGGGCCGCCGAGCGTTCGGCCAATTTGGCTGATGTTTTGCATTACTTAGCCGATCTGCTCAGCCGGGAGTATAGGCTAAAGCGTGCTGTAAGCGGAGCCATGTACTATCCGCTGTTTCTGTTTGGAGCGGCTTTGTCGGGAATGGTGCTGTTTATGCTGCACGTTTTGCCGGTCTTTATGAAGGGGCTTGAAAGCGAGGCTGAACTGCCCATGCTGAGCCGGCTCCTGGTCTGGGTGGCCAATACTGTGAGCGATGTGCCGTTTATGCTGCTGGTGGCGGCGATGATGGTGGCTTCAGTCTGGATGGCCTGCCGCTATATAGCTACACCGCAGGGCCGCTACAAATGGCATCAGCTGCTGCTGCATACATACGGCGTAGGCTGCATTTTTAAATTAGTTTTGCTGGCGCGTTTTTGTCAGACTCTGGCGGTACTGATGCGTAGCGGTATGCCGCTGCCGCTATGCCTGGAAATAGCCGGCGACTCCTTGGCCAATTACCAGCTTTCAGAAGCGGTAAGGGCGGTCAACGGGGATATCAAGGATGGCTATGCTCTGGGTGAGGCTTTTGGTCTTTCATCGTTTTTCCCGAGCTATATGAGCCATATGCTGACCGTCAGCGAAGAGACCGGCGATCCGGCTTCTGCCTTAAGTATGATCGGGAAGTCCTATGAGCAGCGTGCCGATTTAGCTGTGGAGCAGTTTACTCAGCTTTTGGAGCCGATAATGCTGGCATTCATCGGTATTATGATGGGCGTATCTTTAATCGGCATGTTTTTGCCGCTGTATCACTGCCTAGACAGTCTATGATTGTATGTTTGTAGCCAACAACGCAGCGCTAACTCACATGAATTATCAGAACCAATGCCACGAATCCTTAACTAAATGGCAGTGGGCCCAGCCATACTC
>JAFSXO010000108.1 GCA_017444045.1 bacterium
ACGGTGTATGCGGCCTGGGGCAAAGAATTCTGGCAGTTTCCCCGCTTTTATTATTTAGTATCCATAAATGCCTGGCTGGTGGCGCTGGGCGTGGCGGTGTGGCTTACCCTGCGCCGGGGCTGGCTGGCGGGGGGAGGGCTAACCCTGGCGATCTGCGTGGGCGGCATAATCTCTAGCTGGTGGTATTTTATGTCCGTTCAGGAGCTGCAGATCAAAGCGGCAGGCGATTTTGCTCAGCATAACTCTTCTGCGCTGGCTGTTTATGTGCTGAGCCAGAGCCTGGCGACCTGCTACTGGCTGATCCCCCTGTTCTTTGTGGCGGGGCTGGCCTATGGCCTGTGCCGCCGTGAGCTGCGCCTGCAGACCATATTGGGGCTAAGCCTTATCGCTCCCGCTTTTGTTTTTTACTCCTGCTCCAATGTGCCTATAGGCTCGCGTTATCTTTTGCCCAGCACGGCTGCTGTGCTGGTGATTGCGTTTGCCTGGCTGGGGCGTTTCCCTAAGGTCTGCGCCTGCTTTATGCCGCTGCTTTTGCTGGTAAGCGCTCTGCAGCTGGAAGGATACCGGCTGCCTAAGCAATGGCTGCACAGCGACTGGCTTGAGGTTCTGCGGGTCGATGCCCCAAAAAGCGCGGCGGTGCGCGTGCCTCCTCCGCCCGATTCCGACGCTCCGCCCATAGCCGAGCTTACCTCGTATATTCTTCATCAGCTGGATTGCACAGGAGAGTCGCGCTTTACCGCGGTTATCTCTCCTGATGCGCGTCTGGATGTGGATATGCTTATGCTCGAAGCTATGCTACAGGGGCGGCTGATCGACATAGAGCATTACCTGCCCGGCCGCACCTATTCGGTGCCTAAAACGTCTATGGTGCTGGCTGTCGAGGGCGACCAGCCTATAGACATAAAGGCTGAGGGCGAATGGGGCAGCGAGTATGAGCTGGTGAAGACCTGGAACGAAGCGCATTGGGGTAACTGGCTCCTGTATAAGCATCCGTATAATATCGATATGCGCCCGCTTCCAGGGGTAACCAGCGGTCCGCCGCGCAATTCCGCTACGGTTAAATAGCCCCCAGTCTCATTAACTTAAGCAATGGCCAATAGATCCCCATTATTACTCCCCCTAAAGCATGGCAGGGGGAGATGTCGCGCCAGCGACAGAGGGGGTGGCCGCAGCTGGTGGGAAAATCGAGGTTTAACGCATGTTGTATGCTAGCTTGAACGCTGGCCAACAACGTAGCGCTAATGCACATGAATAATCAGAACCAATGCCATTGATTCCTTAAGTTAATGGCATTGGAATAGCCCCTAATGCCGTTTAGTTAGTGCTTCGCGAGCATATTTGCGCTGCGCCAGCTTCCGCGCCGGCACTGCTCTAAATGATTGCGGTGCCAGAGGATGGCCTAAGCTGCCTTGCCAATAGAGCCTAGGTTGTTATATAATATAAAACAATAAATAATTGGGCTTAATCTATATAAAAAGCTATTATCTGAGAGGTATATATGGGTATCACTCCTATCTCCGCCGGCATTTCTCCAGTATATAATACCGCGCCTGTGGCGGCATCTGTGACTCCTGAAGCTAAAAACGCGGAAACAGCACCAGCTGCTAGCAGCGATCAGGTATCGCTTGGCGGTGAGAGCTCTGCCCCGAAAAAAGGCGGTTTTCTAGCCTGGCTGAAAAACCTGGTTAAGACCGAAGTCGATGGACCGTCAGAGCCGTATTTGGATAGAACCTGCCGCCGTTTAGACGAGATAATGGCCAAAGCCCAGCCCGGAGACATACCGGACACGATGCCCCAGCATACCCATAAGGGCGGAGAGCCCACCGATTACTATATTCCTGGCGGCGGCTCGCACAGCGGGATCTCTGTTCCCATTCCGTCTGAGCAGGTGCCGACCATGACTGATGTAGCTGACTTCCATACCATCTCGTTTACAGATGCGGCTGGCATTTATAGCCAGGAGGGCTTGGCCGATAAGCTTAGCTCTGTGCAGAAGGGCGTTATCAAGGAATACTGCGGCCAGTCGTTTATGGCCATGAACGGCTATTTGCTGGACGGCGAGGACAACGCGGCCGGAACGGTAGACAAGGCCGTGCGCTGCGCTGCCGGAGCTTTAGAAAAGGGTGAGGTGCCCACGGGCGTTATCTTAAACCGCTGCTCTTCTATGTCGGAGCTTCTTAACTATTGCACCAAAGAGGATTACGCCAAGTATAAAAAGTTTGCCGATAAAGGTAAAATGGAAAAGCTGGCCAAGCTGCTCAACGAAAAGCTGACGGGCGTACAGACCGATCGCAAGACCTTTATCTCCACCAGCGTGGGAGATAAGGCCGATTTTATGGACAATCCAAAAATTGTCACCAAGTTCTACGTGGGCACGGGCGTAAAGGGCGTATTTGTTTCCGCCGATCCCGAGCTGGTGAAGTTTAAGGGCGAGAATGAGTATCTGCTGGCTCCCAATACGCAGTCTTCGGTTATGGGCGTGGAGTACAATCCCGAAACCAAAGGCCTGACCATGCACGTGTTTTTAGGCGATAAGTAGTATTTAGAATTTGGACTGTTCGGCAAAGCCGGATAGAACTGGCAAAACAATCGCCCTGAGAACGGTGAAGCTCTCAGGGCGTTGG
>JAFSXO010000109.1 GCA_017444045.1 bacterium
AATCGATTTTGTGGTTCGAAGCTATAAGGATACTTATTATATTCAAGCCGCCTACAGAATGGTCGATCCAGACAAGCGAGAACAGGAATTAGGCTCGTTCCGCAAGCTGGACGATGGCTATAAAAAAATCGTAATTACCATGGACGACGATCCGTTTACATTGCTGGAAAACGGCTACCGAAAAATAAACGCCATAGACTTTTTGCTCAGTGAAACCGCTCTCGAAGAGATTTAGCAAGCATCAGAATTAGCGCGTTCCAGAATAAGCGCACAATACAGGCGATAATTTCAGCTGATCGACTAAGCCACATTTGCCACGGCTGCCACTTTCGGCTAAAATAAGATTGCATCTTAGATCAGCCGAACACCGGCTAGCCGAAGCACAGTATGAATTACATCAAACGCACACTTGAGAATAAAGTTCTAGAAGCCAGCGAAGATTACGCCTGCCTGCTCTTAATCGGCCCCCGCCAGGTCGGGAAATCGACCATGCTTGAACATCTGATGCAGGGTACTCCGCGCCGCAAGGTAACGCTCGATAACGCTGAAGAGAGAAAACTGGCCAAAAACGATCCCGAGATATTTCTCACCCTTCACCCTGCGCCGCTTCTCATCGACGAAGTTCAGTACGCCCCGAATTGTTCTCATATCTCAAAATACGCTGCGACTCCGGCGCACCTCCTGGCTCATACTGGCTTACTGGTTCCCAAGCATTTCAGATGATGGAGCTGGCCCAGGAAACGCTGGCGGGAAGAACAGCTATCCTGCACATGTCATCTCTATCGCAGGCAGAGCTGTACGGAACTGGCAGTACCGAGCCTTTTACGCTAAGTCTGCCCGCTCTTGCCAAGAGAACAGACTGGCAGCAGCCCGCCTCGGCTTTGGCAATGTATGAGAGAATCTGGCAGGGAAGTATGCCTGGCTATCGCAGCGGCCGTTACAGGGATCGCGAGCTATTTTACAGCTCTTACGTGGAGACATATATAAACCGCGATGTTTCCGAGATGATTCAAGGCGTTGACAGACTGCTGTTCGCCGATTTTATCCGGGCTGCCGCCTGCCGCGCCGGCCAGATGCTCAACCTCCACGACATAGCCAAAGATACGGGAGTCACCGACGAACGCGCCCGCCGCTGGCTTCAGGTTTTGGAAAAATCGGAGATTATCTTCTATTTGCGTCCCTATTCCAACAATCTGCTAAACCGCACCATAAAAACGCCGAAAATGTATTTCTTCGATACCGGCCTCGTCGCCTACCTCACGAAATACACCACCCCGGAGATTCTTATGAACGGCGCCATCAACGGCGCTATACTGGAAAATTACACCGCAGCAGAGATAATCAAGACCTACCGCAACTGCGGCAAAAGCTGTAGCTTCTATTACTACAGAGACAAAGACGCCCGCGACATAGATATGGTCTTTGAAAGCGATGGAGAGATCCATCCTCTCGAAATAAAAAAAAGCACCAATCCTGGCACGGAGATCGCCTCGGCGTTTAAAGTGTTGGACAAAAGCTCAGTACCGCGCGGAACCGGAGCCGTTCTTTGCCTGCGGGAAACGCTCAGCGCGGTCGACAGAGAAACGCTGACTGTGCCGATTTGGATGATTTAGACCCCCACACTGAAGACTGGAATTTATTCAAATGACACGAGAGATCAACCCCAAAGAGACCAGCCGAGCCGCGGCCTTTGAGCTGTGGATGCAGGCCCCCAATCCCATGGTTACCTTTTTCAAGACGCTCAACGTAACCAATCTCGTCAGAATCAGCAAAAGAAGAAACCTAAAATTCAATATGCTGCTCTGCTACTGCATCGGCAAAGCGGCCGTGGGAATAAAGGAATTTTATATGCTCCCAGTGGCGGGAAAGCTGATGCAGTACGATACGCTGGCGGTAAACACCATGGTAAAAAACAGCCAGGGCGAAGTCAGCTCCTGCGATATTCTGTTTAATCCCGACTTAGACGCATTCAGCCGCGATTATTTGCAGTACACCGCACAGGTAGCCGAACGCTGCGAAAACAGAGACCTTACCGAAAGCATGGTGATCGGCACCTCGGCCATCGTCGATACGGAGCTAGACGGCGCCGTTGGCATGAACAGCGGAATATACAACAATCCCTTTATGATTTGGGGCAGATACAGGAAGAGATTTTTCCGCTACTATCTGCCGGTTTCATTTCAGTTCCATCACACCCAGATGGACGGCGCCCATGCGGGCAGGTTTCTGGAGAATCTGCAGAAGGAAATCTGTGGCATATAAGCGCCGCGCATCTCGAAGCAGCTTGGACACTGCTTGACGCATCTTGAAAAGAGGCATCAGCCACCGAACAGGCGCAGCAGACATTATAATTATGATAGAGACAAAACGCTTAAGGATTTACCCCGCCAACAGAGAGCAAATGGAGACGCTAAAAGACTCCGCTACAGATACCGATCTGCAGTCAGCTTACGGCGAGATGCTGGAATACGCCCTGCAGAATCCCAAGCAATGGGAATGGTACGCGGCCTGGCTGATTGAACTTAAGGACGGAACGCATATCGGCGATCTGTGCTTTAAGGGTCTCAAGGACGACGGTACTGCCGAAATTGGCTACGGAATTATGGAGGAGTACCAAGGCCAAGGCTATGCCACCGAAGCGGTTGAAGCGGCTTTGGACTGGGCATTTCAAAACCCGCTGGCAACGGCAATTGAGGCGGAGACCGAACCAGACAATCTCGCCTCGCAAAGAGTTCTGGCCAAATGCGGTTTTGCCACCACCGGAACTAGAGGAGAAGAAGGGCCGCGCTTTCGCCTACTTAAACAATCCTATACACCCGCTAACACGAGACTTTGACATTGGAGGCAAATATATGAAAGATTTTATCGCGTACTGCGGCATTGACTGCGAGACCTGCGAAACCCGCCTGGCCACAATTAACGACGACAATGCCCTGCGCGAAAAAGTAGCCAAAAGCTGGTCCGAGATGAACCACGCAGAGATCACTCCGGAGATGATCAACTGCGAGGGCTGCCGCATCGAAGGGAAAAAGACGCCGTACTGCGCTACGATGTGCCCTATCAGAAAGTGCGCCCAAAGCAAGAACTACGAGACCTGCGGCAGCTGCGCCGAACTGGAGACATGCGACAAGGTCAGCATGATCATCAGCGACAACGCCGAAGCGCGGCGCAATCTGAAGCCATAGCTGGATGGCGCTTTAACATGCAAAAGCTCGCGGTTTATATACACGGAAAAGGCGGAAGCGCAGACGAAGCCGAGCATTACCAGGCGCTTTTCCCAGTGCATAGGGTTCTCGGCTTTGCCTACCGCTCCCAGACGCCCTGGGAGGCCAGGGAGGAATTTCCGGCTCACCTCGCCCCGCTGAATCGGCAACACGGGCCAATTACCCTTATCGCCAATAGCTTAGGGGCTTATCTGGCCATGAATGCGGGCATAGAGGAGCTCACCGAGAGAGCCTATTTCATCTCTCCCATCGTCGATATGGAAAAGCTGATCGGCAGGATGCTGACTTGGGCAAAGGCGAGCGAAGACGAGCTAAAAGCAAAGGGCGTCATCGCTACCGACTTTGGCGAGGAGCTTTCCTGGGATTATTTAGCGTATGTCCGGAAGCATCCGCTGAAGTGGAACGTGCCTACGGCGATCCTCTACGGAGGCAGGGATGAACTGACTGATTATGAGACCATCGCCGCCTTTGCGCGGCAGCACAGCGCCCAGCTTACGGTCATGGAGAACGGCGAGCACTGGTTTCACACAGAGGAGCATATGGCCTTCCTGGACAGTTGGCTTGGCAAACATCTGCCAAACTGATCATACATCTTAAACGCTGGCGTAAAATGGAAATACGCTGTGCGCTGAGAACAATACTGATTGTATGAAAGAGCTACTATAGTTTCAATGTCACTTAACATCCCTTTGGATACGACACGAGCCTTCAGTAAAAGGAGTACCTATTAATGGCTGCAGAGAGGATGACACCAGTCCTCAAGTGGGCCGGCGGCAAGACCCAATTGTTAGAGCCTATCGCGGCTAATATGCCAGCCGAATACAACAGGTATTACGAACCGTTCCTTGGCGGGGCTGCGGTACTATTCAGCATTGCTCCTGCACAGGCGTTTGTCAGCGATATAAACGAACAGCTCATCAATTTGTATACACAGTTAAAAACCGCGGCAGATTCTGTTATAGCCAAAGTCAATGACCTAGACTCTGTGCCCTGCACCAAAGATTTTTATTACGCAGCTCGCAAGCAATATAATGAAAGAATAGCCAGCCGCAGTTTGGACGCGGAATGCGCTGCGTTTATGATCTGGCTTAACAAGCACTGCTTCAATGGTTTGTATCGCGTAAACAGCAAGGGACTGTTCAATGTGCCGTACAACAACAAGGTAAACGGAAGATCAATTGATGAGCGCAATATCAGGTCAATATCTGCCTATCTGCAGAGCGCCGATATTACGCTGTCCTGTGTAGACTTTGAGCAAGCCTGCGAGAACGTTTCGGCTGGTGATTTTGTTTACTTTGACAGTCC
>JAFSXO010000110.1 GCA_017444045.1 bacterium
GTACGCCCGGCGCAGCTTTGCTGCTGCTCTGGCGGTTTTGGTGGCGGCCTGGCCTCTGCATTTGCGTCTTTCCGCCTGCTCTGCTTTGGAAAATGGTTCGTTTCTCTTGTTTTTGCTGCTGGCGCTGTTCTTGCTGATCTGGCGCGACACGCGGGATAACCGTTGGCTATGGAGCTCGGCCTGCGTATGGGTGTGGTTCGCCAATTGGCGCATGGAGAACCTGGCGATTATTACCGGAGTTCTGCTGCTGAGCCTGAGCATAGAGTATGGCAGAGTCTGGAAATGGTGGCGCGTAGCGGATTTCTATGCCGTTGGGGCCTTGGCTGTTCTGCTGGCCTGGCCTGGCTTGCTCTGCGATGTCTATGGCATTCACAGCCATTTTTATCTGACAGACAGCACTTCTGTGCACAATTCAGCTTTCTTGGGCTCCAAGATGGCAGCCAACTGGCTGTTTTGGGTTAACAATCATTTTCACCCCGTGTTCTATACGCTTTTGGCGGCTGTCAGTGTTTTTTTAGCTTGGAACCGCTTTTATATGCTGGCTTGGCTGGCCTGGTTTGTAGTCCTGAACGTTTTTTATGGCTTCATTCCCACGGCGGATTTTGAGCTTCTGTATACTTGCGATTCCTGGCGAAACTCGCTGTTCCCAACTTGGGGAATGCTCGTTCTCGCTGCCGATGGCTTTGCCATGATCTATCATCGCCTTTCGCTTCGCGGTAAGGGATGGACCGTGCTTTGGATAGCGGCTTTCCTTTTGGGGGTGGCCGTTCAGCCCTGGGCCAAATACAGCTATATCGCTCAGCGCAATACCTGGATACGCGAATTTCAGCTGGCGGAGCGCATAGGCAGGCGTTTGCCTGAGAATGCTGATTTGCTGCTTTCAGGTTCAGCGCTGCGGACAATGGGCAACAGCCTCTATATAAAAATATGGGATAGGGGAAGCTCAGCGCAGTGGCATTGGTATGTGCTGCCCGATTCCGCGATTATTCACGCTCCTGGCGAGCCATTCCCCGAGCTGCTGCGGGCTACGCGGACCTGGAAGAATGATGGAAGGCGCATATTTTTGTGTATCTCTGGCAGCCAAAAGAGCAGCTGGGACAGCTATCGCTGGCGCTGGTTTAATAAGTATTACGATTTGCGTTTGCTCGATGGAGAAGCTGTGCCCTATGAGGGCGATTATATTACTCTGTATGAAATCGATGGCTTAACCGAAGCGGCAGAGCGCTGGATCAACGCTGGCACTGCTGAATAATAGGAAGACACAGTATTTTTGAACAGGATATGTGAGCGGCAGGCATGCGTTGGCTTATTGATGGTGGTTATCTATATTGGCTGAATGTCCACAGCGGCACTGTTTTGCTGCTGACGGCATACGGGGCGGTGCGTTTTTGGCGGGGTATAACCGCGCGCCGTAATGTCCTGGCGCTGTCGCTGCTGACCCTCGCGCTGGGCATTTGGTATTCTGGGCTTGCGCCTGCCCGTCCCGCTGTGTTTTATGACGAATTCTTTTACGCCGCTACAGCCCGCAATATGGCTGCAAGCGGTCATGCCGAGCCTTTATGCTATCGCGGCTGGCCGCCGCAGACGGTTAGCGTGGGCTTTCCTAAGCCCCCGTACCCCGTGGGCTGGCCGTATCTCGTATCTCTCGATTGGCGCTGGCATAAGCTGCTGGACGCAGAAGCGGCTGACGCGGTTCCCGTTTGGGAGCGCGGTGCCGAGGTGAATCGCATATTGTATGTGCTTATGCCCCTGCTTCTGTTTTGGGGACTGTGCCTCGATTATCCGCCCGCTCTGGCTTGGCTTGGCGCTTTGCTGTTCGCGGCGGTGCCCGCGGTTCAGCGTCTGGGGCATTGTGGCAGCTCTGAAGGCTCGGCCTTGTTCGCTTTGCTGCTGGCTTTCTGGGCCTGGCGGGTCTGGCATAAGTGGGGCGGAGTGACCGCCGGTATTTGGTGCATCACCTGTGCGGTCTGGATCGCGGAAATGCGCACCGACGGAATGATATGGACCCTGCTTTTCCTGGGGGCTATGCTGCTGGAAATCTGGCGGCATAAAAGCGAGAGACTTAGCTGGAAGCCTGTCATGGCTGGCGGTCTGCTGGTGCTGGTCTGGCTGATGCCTCCGGTGGCCATTTCTGTATGCCATCCCGCTGACAGCGCGCACCATTTTCAGGCCATTCCTCGGGCCGATTTAACCATGGCCGCCAACAGGCTTTATAACGTGGGCAACAACTTTATCGGGATGTGGGACAATAAAATTTGGCCGCTGCCGCTGACCATACTGGCTATGTGGGGGCTGTTCGGCCGCAGCCGGCGTGAAGCGGGCTTGTGGCTGGCCTTAGGCACTTGCATAACGCTGCTTTTTTCCTGGTTTCCTTTTGGTGATTTCGACTGCGTTTATTCTTGGGATACCTGGCGCTTTACCTACCATCTTTTGCTTCCCGCCGTGGTCTTGTCGCTGTTGGGTCTTAGCGGAATATGGCAGCGCCGTTGTAAGGCCGAGATGGTGGCCGTTAGCCTTCCGCTGCTCATGATGCTGGCTAACTTTTTGGTTCCGAATGCGTTTCTGGTCGCCCCGCATCCCCTGCAGCGCGTTTTTGATTATTCCTCTGAGCTAAAAGGCTGCATCGGCGACAGTCCTGTTGTGGCCGAAACCGAAGAAATGGCTTATCTGCTGCGTTATGGCTGCGCTTTGCCGGCCGTGTGGGGACCTGTACAAACCTGGCCGGCGGAGGGGGCGGCAGTGGTGAAAAGCGAGGCCAATCAGCCGGTTATAATTCCCAAGCCCGGCGAAAAATGGCAGCTCGTAAGCGCGGATTTAAAGCTAGATCCGCATATTCGGGTGTATTTTGTGACCGCTGCCGCAGAGGGTCTGCCTCGTTAAGCTAGCAGGAGACAGCTTCAGTTTCTGTTATTAAACTAGATATGTCAAGGAGTTTTATGGCGCAGCTGGATGGGAATGCTGTTTTAGCGGCCGACCGCGATGCCTCGATACATCTGCCCCCCAAGCATAAACGCGGCGATCCAGCGTGGCGAGATAGGCGATTAATGGTGGCCGCGGCGCTGGGCCGATGGCTCATCGCCGACGCGGAGCATGTGCATCTGTTCCGTTTTTTGTCCCAGCCGCGCAGCTGGGATGCTGTACGTGAAAAATTCGGGGACCGCGCCGCGCATTTGGGGACTGACCTGTGGCAGCGCGGTTTAATAACGGTAAACGGGCGCAGAAATGTCGGACGCGTCCGTGCCAAGGAGCCTAGACAGCCCAGCTTTATCGCCCTGCACATGGCGCAGGGCTGCAATTTTCGCTGCGCATATTGCTATAACGAGGCGTCTGGCCAGAGCAGGCTGTCCTCCGCAGATGCTTTGAAGCTGCTGGAAAAAGCCGGGCGCGAGCTGTCGTGCTCGGAAATAAGCGTGGATTTTCTAGGAGGCGAGCCCCTGTTGGCCTGGCCGGAGATAGTGCAGGTTATGCGCGGTGCCCGTTTGCTGGAAAAACAGCTGGGCAAAAAGTTTAACTTTATGATGCAGACCAACGGGTCTCTGCTAACTCCCGACAAGGTGCGCATTCTCATCGAATATAGAGTGGGTGTCGGCGTAAGTCTGGATGGCCCTGAGAGCGTGCACGACTTAAGGCGAAGAACTGTCAGTGGTGCGCCAACCCACGCTGCGGTGGTAAAGAATATGCTAGAAGCGCGGCGTTTGGGGCTTGATGTCAATCCCTTGGCGGTGGTCTGTGATTACGGTAACTGTGCGGAAAGTCTGGAGTATTTCGTGCGCGAATTGGGGGTGCGCACGGTGCGCTTCAACAGCTTTAGCAGGCTAGGGCGGGCCCGCAGTAGCGAGGAAGCGTGCGACAGCTCTCCGGCCTATCAGGCCCAGGGCTTTTTGGCGATGGCTGACAAAGCCCTGCAGCTGGCTGCTGAGCTTGAGGCTAGGCTTCGCGTTTATGACCTGTGCTGGTATCTGCACGATCTGGTCAGCGATGAGAGGCCCTATATGTGTCGGCGTTCGCCCTGCGGTTTGGGCGAAGCGATCGTTTCGTACGGTGCAGACGGTTTTTTGTACGCCTGCGAGGAGTATGAGGAAAACACCCGCGCGGCCATGTGCTTGGGCCGTCCGGAGGAAGTTGATCTGGGCAAGCTGCGCGAGACTTCGCCGTTTTGGAAACGGCTGAAGCCGCGTACCATAGAAAGTATCCCGAAATGCGCGCGCTGCGTATGGCGGCATTTCTGCGGGGGAGGGTGCGCTCATAAGGCGTTTGCCGCTTATGGCACCTGGTATCGCGAGGATCCCATGTGCGGCTTTTACGAGCGCATTTTCCCGGAGCTTATGTGGAGAATAGGGGAAGATAGCCGCTATCTGAAGTATTTA